>NZ_JAAGPN010000059.1:0-39253 GCF_017104805.1 Paraburkholderia sp. Ac-20347
CCGAGGTCGCCGTTCAGTTCGCCGCTCATTTCGTCGCTGACGTCGGCTTCCACTTCGCCCTTCAGCTCGGTGCCCAGCTCGCGATGCACCACCGCGCGGAACGGCGCGCCCAGCTCGCCCTCGACGTTGTCGGTCGGCGGCTGGAACGGCGGCGCGCCCAGCGGCGTGCGCGGCTGCAGCGCGGGCGGCTTGGGCGCTTCGTAACCGGCTTCCTGCGCCGATTCGCCGGCGGGTTCGTTCGGGAACAGTTCGAGTTCGACGCCGTGCGGAGCGGCGATGTCGGCGACGGTGGGCGCGACGGGTTCGTCCGGGGCTTGAGGCGCGTCCTGATCGACGGATTCGGTGGATTCGGTCGATTCAGCGGATTCAGCCGCGTCGTCGTCCGTCTCGCTGCCGAACAGCGCATCAGTCTCGCCGAAGCCTTCGTCGCCGCCTTCCAGCGCCGTTTCGTCGCCGCTCGCCGCGTCTTCGCCGTCGCCCTTCGCCAGCATCGTGCGCAGCAGCGGCAGCGTCACCGCGCGCTTCTGTTCGAGCGAGAAACGGTCGAGCTGGTTGAGCAGCTTCATCAGGCTCGGCATGTCGCGGCGGAAATGCGTGAGCAGATAGGCTGGCACGTCGTCGGCGAGATTGATGCCGCGCTCGCGTGCCGCGTGCTTGAGCACGGCCGCCTTGCCCGCGTCCGAGAGCGGCGCGAGGTGGAACACGAGGCCCCAGCCGAGGCGCGTGCGCAGATCCTCGCGCACCGCGAGACCCATCGGCGCGGCGTTGCCGGTGGCGACCAGCGCCGTACCCGGATGCGAGCGCACCTCGTTGAAGAGGTTGAACAGCGCGATCTGCTGCGCGCCCGAGAGCGAGTCGCAGTCGTCGACGGCGTAGATCGGCACGCGCGCGTCGAAGGTGAAGGCGGCGAGGCCGCTTTTCGGTCCGAGATAGCGCACGCGTCCGGGCGGCGTCTCACCGGCGAGCGCGTGCAGCAGATGCGAGCGGCCGTTGCCCGGTTCGCCCCAGATGTAGAACGTGCGGTCGGCCTGCGGGTCGGCGGCGTGCGCGCTCGCGGCGAGCGCGGCGTCCAGCCCGCGCAGGCGTGCGACCAGCTCCGCGTTGGCGCCGGTGTGGAAGTTGTCGAAGGTCGATGGCGGCGGGGTGCCGAGATCGAGCGTTAACTGTCGCTGCACGGTTGTCTGGCGGAAGTCAGTTCTTGTAGAGCGCGCTCGCGAGATAGCTGCGCCGCAGTTCGCGCAGCGCGATCGAGAGGATCGCGCTCGCGGGCAAGGCGAGCAGCACGCCGAAGAAGCCGAAAAGTTGCCCGAACGCGAGCAACGCGAAGATCACCGCGAGCGGATGCAGGCCGATACGCTCGCCGACGAGGCGCGGCGTGAGGAAAAAGCCCTCGAGCACCTGGCCCACGCCGTAGATCAGCGCCACCGCGCCGAAGCCGTACCAGTTGCCGAACTGGAGCAGCGCCGCGATCAGCGCGAGCACGAGACCGGTCGCGTAGCCGAGATACGGAATCAGCACCGCGAGGCCCGTGAACACGCCCACCGGCAGCGCGACCTCGAAGCCCGCGATCGACAGCGTGATCGCGTAGAACGCGGCCAGCACGGCCATCACCAGCAACTGGCCGCGCAGATATTGCGCGAGCATGCGGTCCATTTCGCCCGCCAGCTCCATCGTGCGCCCAAACCAGCGGCGCGGGATGAAGGTCTGCACGCGCACCAGCATCGCGTTCCAGTCGTAGAGCAGATAAAACAGCACGAGCGGCACGAGCACGGCGTTCGAGACCACTTCGATCGCCACGTTGCTGCTGGTGCGGATCGACGTCCATGCGTAGAGCGCGATGGTCTGCGCGCTGCCTTCGATGCGGCTCGTGATCAGGTCGCGCAGGCTCTGGAAGTCGAGCATCGAATCGCTGACGCCGAGAAACGCGAGCTTGGGCGTGAGCCAGTCGTGCAGATGCGTGATCATCGCCGGCACCTGCTGTTTCAGTTGCGGCCCTTCTTTCTGGATCACCGCCAGCAGCAGCACGACCAGCATCGTCACGAGCAGCGCGAACAGCAGCATCATGGCGAGCGCGGCGAGGCCGCGCGGCACGCGGCGGCGCACCAGCCACGCCACGCCCGGCTGCAGGATGTAGGCGAGCAGGCCGCCGAGCAGGAAGGGCGTGAGGACCGGGCGCAGCAGCCACAGCACGATGCCGAAGGCGAGCGCGAGCGCGGCCCAGATGAAGGCCTGACGCTGATACGGCGTGAAAATCGGTGTGTTCGGCGACAAATCGTGGTTTCCGGTTCTGGAGCGCGGTTTGGCGGGCGGGCGCGATCGTGCGGCATGCGCGCGCCCAGGCTTGCTCAAGCGTGTCCGGGCGCGGCTCAGCGGGGCTGACAGCACGTGACCGGTGCGTTCCTGGCGGCGTCTCGCCGCCCGTCTCCAAAATACTCGCCCCAGCCGCGGCGGCGGGGCTCCTGCAATCGGTTAAAATCGCATTTTACCGACCTTCTGGCACTTCCCCATGAATCAACCGAAATCCGGCCCCGCTAATCAGGCGCAAGGCCTCTCCTACGCCGACGCCGGCGTCGACATGGTCGCGGGCGACGCGCTCGTCGACCGCATCAAGCCGTTTGCGAAGAAGACCCTGCGCGAAGGCGTGATGGGCGGCATCGGCGGATTCGGCGCGCTCTTCGAAGTGCCGAAGCGTTACAAGGAACCGGTGCTCGTTTCGGGCACCGACGGCGTCGGCACCAAGCTGCGCCTCGCGTTTCATCTGAACAAACACGATACGGTCGGCCAGGATCTCGTCGCGATGAGCGTGAACGATATTCTCGTGCAGGGCGCCGAGCCGCTGTTCTTCCTCGACTACTTCGCCTGCGGCAAGCTGGACGTCGACACGGCGGCCACGGTCGTGAAGGGCATCGCGCAGGGTTGCGAGCTGTCGGGCTGCGCGCTGATCGGCGGCGAAACGGCCGAAATGCCGGGCATGTACCCGGACGGCGAATACGACCTCGCGGGCTTCGCGGTCGGCGCCGTGGAAAAGAGCAAGATCATCGACGGCAGCACGATCGTCCCCGGCGACGTGGTGCTGGGCCTCGCGTCGAGCGGCATCCACTCGAACGGCTTTTCGCTCGTGCGCAAGATCATCGAGCGCGCGAATCCCGACCTGAACGCCGACTTCGACGGCCGCTCGCTGGGCGACGCGCTGATGGCGCCCACGCGCATCTACGTGAAGCCGCTGCTCAAGCTGATGGAAACCATCGCTGTGAAGGGCATGGCGCACATCACCGGCGGCGGTCTGGTCGAAAACATTCCGCGCGTGCTGCGCGAAGGCCTCACGGCTGAACTGGATCACGCGGCATGGCCGCTGCCGCCGCTGTTCTCGTGGCTGCAGAAGGAAGGCGGTGTCGCCGACGCGGAAATGCACCGCGTGTTCAACTGCGGCATCGGCATGGCCGTGATCGTGGCGGCGGATCAGGCCGATGCGGCCGCGTCGCTGCTGGCGGCGGCGGGCGAGCAGGTCTGGAAGATCGGCGTCGTGCGCGAAAGCAAGGAAGGCGAAGCGCAGACCGTGGTGGTCTGAGCGGCTCCAGCCGGCTAAAAACGCAGTCTGACAACATCGCGCCGGTTCGGCGAGGCTTCCCGAAGGAAGCTCGCCGAACCGGCGCGAAGTCGTTTACGGCGCGTGGGAATCGCGCGTCACAGCACCGTGCGCACGTGCCACAACTCCGGAAACAGCACGACATCGAGCATCTTGCGCAGATACGGCGCGCCATTGGTGCCGCCCGTGCCCTGCTTGAAGCCGATGATGCGCTCGACCGTGGTCACGTGGCGGAAGCGCCACTGGCGGAACGCATCTTCGAGATCGACGAGTTCCTCGGCCATTTCGTACAGATCCCAGTGCTTCGACGGATTGCGGTAGATCTCCAGCCACGCGGCCTCGACGCTGCTGTCGTGCTCCGTCGCCAGCGTCCAGTCGCGCGCGAGCCGCTCGGGCGCGATCGCGAAGCCGCGCCGCGCGAGCAGGCGGATCACTTCGTCGTAGAACGAGGGCGCGTCGAGCGTCGCCTTCACCTGCGCGTGGATTTCGGGCCGATGCTCGTGCGGCTTGAGCATCTGCGCATTCTTGTTGCCGAGCAGAAACTCGATCATGCGGTACTGATACGACTGGAAGCCCGACGAAGCGCCCAGATACGGCCGCATCGACGTGTACTCCGAAGGCGTCATGGTCGACAATACGTTCCACGCCTGCACCAGTTGTTCGAGAATGCGCGAGACGCGCGCGAGCTGCTTGAACGCGGGCGGCAGCTCGTCGCGATGCACGTTCGCGAGCGCGGCGTGCAGTTCGTAGAGCGCGAGCTTCATCCACAGTTCGCTCGTCTGATGCTGGACGATGAACAGCATCTCGTTGTGATCGGGCGAGAGCGGATGCTGCGCGTTGAGCACCTTGTCGAGGCCGAGGTAATCCCCGTAGCTCATCGACTTCGAGAAGTCGAGTTGCGCGTCGTGCCAGCCGTCGCCCTGTTCGGCGGCCGGTAATGCCTCCGTGTGAGCCGCTGCCGCTGCCGTCGCCGCGCCATGCCCAAACGGACAACCGCCGCGCGGCGCGTCGTTCGACGCATTCGTCTCTTCGGGCACGCCGGGAATCTGCATGTGGTCGTTCATCGTGCGTTCCTCAAGTCACCGCGCCGCGCGCGGCGAATTCCGGCTTGCGCCATTGTTCCGTGGCGAGCACGTCGCGCAGCGTTTCGACGGCGTCCCAGACATCGGCGTAACCGATGTAAAGCGGCGTGAAGCCGAAGCGCAGCACGCGCGGCTCGCGATAGTCGCCGATCACGCCGCGCGCGATCAGCGCCTGCATCACTTCGTAGCCGTGCGGATGTTCGAAGCTCACGTGCGAGCCGCGGCGCGCATGCTCGCGCGGCGTGACGAGCGTGAGGTCGAAACCGGCGCAGCGCGTCTCCACCAGTTCGATGAAGAGATCGGTCAGCGCGAGCGATTTTTCGCGGATCGCCGGCATGCCCGTTTGCAGGAACACGTCGAGGCCGCATTCGACCAGCGCCATCGAAATGATCGGCTGCGTGCCGCACAGATAGCGGCCGATGCCGTCGTCGGGCCGGTATTGCGGATTCATTTCGAACGGCGACTTGTGACCCCACCAGCCCGACAGCGGCTGCGAAAAGGTGTTCTGGTTGCGCCTCGGCACCCACACGAAACCGGGCGAGCCGGGGCCGCCGTTCAGATACTTGTACGTGCAACCGACCGCGTAGTCGGCGTTCACGCCATTCAGATCGACCGGCACCGCGCCCGCCGAATGCGCGAGGTCCCAGAGCGCGAGCGCGCCCTGCGCGTGGATGTGCTCCGTGAGCGCGCGCATGTCGTGCATTTCGCCGGTGCGGTAGTTCACGTGCGTGATCATGGCGACGGCCACGTCCTCGCGGATCGCCGCGGGCAATTCGCTCGGGTCGTCGACGAGACGCAGTTCGTAGCCGCGATCGAGCTGCTCGATCAGGCCTTGGGCGATGTACAGATCGCTCGGGAAATTCGAGCGTTCCGAGACGATCACGCGACGCTTCGGATCGCGCGCGTTCTGCACGCGCAGCGCGGCGGAGAGCGCCTTGAAGAGATTGATCGAGATGGTGTCGGTGACCACGACCTCGTCTTCGGCCGCGCCGATCAGTGGCGCGAGTTTGTTACCGAGCCGGCGTGGCAGCGCGAACCAGCCCGCGGTGTTCCAGCTACGGATCAGGCCTTCGCCCCATTCGCCGCCGATCACGGCCTGGGCGCGCGCGGCGCTCGCTTTCGGCGGCACGCCGAGCGAGTTGCCGTCGAGATAAATGGTGTCGGGAGCGAGCGCGAACTGGTCGCGCCGCGCGGCGAGCGGGTCGGCGCGGTCGAGCGCGAGGGCTGCGTGTCGGTCGTTCATGGTCGATGCAATTCCGGTGGGGAGATTTTTCAGGTTGCCGATGCCGGCAGCGCGCGCAGCACGGCGCGCACGGGGCTGGCGTCGAGCGTCGCGAACTTGAGCGGCAGCGCGATGAGTTCGTAATCGCCGGGCGCGACGGCGTCGAGCACCACGCCTTCGAGGATCGCCATGCGATGCGCGCGGATGCGGTGATGCGCGTCCATCGTCTTCGATTCCTGCGGGTCGAGCGACGGCGTGTCGATGCCGATCAGCCGCACGCCGTGCGCCGCGAGCAGATCGACGGTTTCGGGCGCGACCGCGCAGAACGCGCTGTCCCAGCGATCCTGCGGCGCGCTCGCGTAAGTGCGTAGCAGCACGCGCGGCGGGATGCCGTCCAGCGCGGCCTGCACGTGCTCGGGCAGCACGACGGGCGTCGCGCCGATGCAGTCGATCATCCGGCACGCGCCGATATACGTATCGAGCGGCACCTCGCCGATGGGCGCGCCTTCGGCGTCGTAATGGAGCGGGGCGTCGGTGTGCGCGCCCGTGTGCGGCGAAAGCGTGACGCGCGCCACGTTGACCGGCGAACCCGCTTCCATGCGCCAGACGCGCTCGACGGTCACGGGCGTATCGCCCGGCCAGACGGGCGTTGCAGGGTGGATGGGCGGGGAAATGTCCCAGAGGTCGTTCATCTTGCTGACAAGGTTGTCTCGTTATTTTTCGAATGATAGGCAACCCGCCGCGAAATGTGCTTGCGAAAAAAACGCCGCAAGCTACAGTTCTTGGCACATAATTTGTTACAAGACGGGAAAGGAGACCAAATATGAACGCTATCTCGCTCGACGCTACCGATTGCCGGATTCTCTCCGTGCTGCAGAACGAGGGCCGCATCAGTAACCTCGATCTGGCCGAACGCATTTCACTGTCGCCGTCCGCGTGTTTGCGGCGTCTGCGCCTGCTCGAAGAGCAAGGCGTGGTCGAGCGCTATCGCGCCTGTCTGAACCGGGAGATTCTCGGTTTCGAGATGGAAGCCTTCGTGCAGGTGTCGATGCGCAACGACCAGGAAAGCTGGCACGAGCGCTTCGTGACGGCGCTGCGCGACTGGCCGGAGGTGGTGGGAGCGTACGTCGTGACCGGGGAAACGCATTACCTGCTGCGGGTGCTCGCGCACAACCTCAAGCACTACTCGGACTTCGTGCTCAACAAGCTCTACAAGGCGCCCGGCGTGATGGACATCCGCTCGAACATCGTGCTGACGACGCTCAAGGTGGAGGCGGGCGTGCCCGTCGATCTGATCGCGCAGCGCGCCGAGCAGAAGACGGCGCCGGTCTGACGTTTTTGCACGCGCCGATGTAAAAAGGGCCGCTTCGAGCGGCCCTTGGCGTTGGCGCGGCGGATCGCGCGTTCGATCGCGCCTGCGATCCGCTTAAAGCGATTGCAGCCGATGGAAACCGCCGCCGTGGAAGACCAGCGGCGAGTCGGCGTCGAGATCCTCGCGCACCCCGCAACGCTCCACTTCGCCGACGAAGATCACGTGATCGCCTTCGTCGTAGCGGCTGCGGTTGTGGCATTCGAACCAGGCGATGGCGCCGTCGAGCACGGGCATGCCGGTGTCTCCGGCCGCGTGCGAGACGCCTTCGAAGCGATCGCCCTTCACGGTGGCGAAGCGCTTGCACAGGTCGAGCTGCGACGCCGCGAGCACATTCACCACATAATGGCTGTTGCTGCGGAACACCGGCATCGAGGCCGAGCGCGTGGCGAGACTCCAGAGCACGAGCGGCGGCGTCAGCGACACCGAGTTGAACGAACTCGCGGTGATGCCGATCAGCGAGCCGTCGGGCGCCTGGGTCGTGATGACCGTGACGCCGGTCGCGAACTGGCCGAGCGCGCGGCGGAAGGCGGCGGCGTCGAAATTGGGCGGGCTGGCGCGGCGGGTCATCGTTGCGCGCCTTCGGCGTAATAGGTGGCGATCAGCAAAGTCATGTGGAATTTCAGCGGATTGCCCCAATTTTAGCGAAAAGCGGCGCGCGACAGGCTGTACACCCACTCGCGCGCCGGGTTACCTGGGGTTGCGTGGTGCCATGCGCGGCGTGCGAAGCCGGCGTGGCGCAGCGCCGGCGCCCCATCACAGGAGAGTTCAGCATGAGTCAGACAGTCGAAACGGCCACCCTCGGCGGCGGATGTTTCTGGTGCCTCGAGGCGGTATTTCTGCGCGTGGACGGCGTGCTCGCGGTCGAATCGGGCTACGCGGGCGGCCACACCACGAACCCGTCCTACGAGCAGGTCTGCGACGGCGAAACCGGCCACGCCGAAGTCGTGAAGGTCGATTTCGATCCCGCGAAGATCAGCTATCGCGAGGTTCTCGACATCTTCTTCGCGATTCACGATCCGACCCAGTTGAACCGCCAGGGCAACGACGTCGGCACGCAATATCGCTCGGTGATCTTCACGCATTCGGACGCGCAGCGCGACATCGCCGAACAGGCCATTCGCGAGCTGGCGGCCGAGGGCGTCTACGACGGCAAGATCGTCACGCAGGTGCTGCCGCTCGACGGCAACTATTTCCCGGCCGAGGCGTATCACCAGAACTACTTCGCGCAGCATCCGGATCAGGGCTACTGCGCGTTCGTGGTGGCGCCGAAGGTGGCGAAATTCCGCCAGAAGTTCGCGCATCGGCTCAAAGCTGACTGATCTTCCGACTGGATAGCCGATGAAAACGGCGGGCGCTTTGCGGCGTCCGCCGTTTTTTATTGCGCGGACGAATCGATGGAGGCGGCGATGTCGGCGACATCGGCGGCCGCTTCGGCACGCAGACGCTGCACTTCATCAGCGATGGCGCGCGCGAGCTTCTGGCAGGTCAGCGGCGCCGAGCCTTCGGCCTTGTTGTTGGTCGTGATCAGCACCGGCTGGCCCGCGATCACGTAGCGCGCCGCGAGTTCGGCGAGCGCGTCGCGCGTGTGCGGGTCTTCGTCGACGAGCTTGTCGAACGGCTCGTAACGCGCCTTCGCCTGCTCGTACTTGAAGCCGCTGTGCAGGCTCCAGCGCACGATCAGCGGACCGGCGGGCGCTTCGCCGTCCATCAGCGCGAGCGCGGCGGCCTGGCGCAGCGGGTCGGGCATGCGCGCGTGCAGACCGACGCAATAGCGCACGCCCGCCGCGCGCAGCATGCGCACGAAGCGCGGCGTGAGCAGGATGGCGTCGCGGATCTCGACGGCGTAGCAGGTCGCGTCGCCCGGCGCGGCGTCGGCGGCCGGTGCCGGAAGCGGCGGCAGCGCGGCCAGGAACGCGGCGAGGCGCTCGACGAAGGTCGTCGGATCGGCGAGCAGCTGGTCGGTCAGCGGTGGAAACTGGAACACCAGCGCGCCCGCTTTCGCGCCGAGGCCTGCGAGGCACGGCTCGACGAATTCGCGTGCGGCCAGTTCGGGATTCAGGAAGCAGGGATTGGCCGAGACCGGCTCGCCGCGATCGCCGCGCACGCTGGCGTCGGTGATGAGCGCGGGCGCCTTGACGATGAAGCGGAAGTGGTCCGGCACCTGCTGCGCGTAGCGCAGGTAGTCGGTAACCGTCAGCGGCGCGTAGAACGAGCGGTCGATGCTCACCGAGCGCAGCAGCGGATGCGCGCCGTAGGCGGCGAGGCCGTCGCGGGCGAGCTTCGAGTTGCTGTAGTCGTCGCCGTAGACGAGGCCGCGCCAGCCCGGAAACGACCACGACGACGTCCCCAGACGCACGCCTGCGGGCAATTCCGCGCCGAGATCGAGCACGTCTTGCGCGAGTTCGGCGGGCAGCACGCCGCGCGCGCGGCGCTTCGGGGCGGGCGGGGTATCGCCGGATTCGGACGTGGGGGCGGGTTTGGCGCGTTTCGGTTTCGGCGCGGGGTCGCCTTCGGCGCTTGCGTTGGCGATATCGGCGGTCTTGGCGCGCTTCGGCAGTTCGGGCGGCACGAAGCCGAACAGATCGGTTTGCGGCGGTTCAGTCCTCGGCGTCGCGTCCGCAGCCCGCGTGGCGCGGCGTTCACGCGGACGGCGCGTGGTCGATCCGGCGCTCGATCCATCATCAGGCGCGAGGCCGGAACCGTCGTTCTCCAGTGCGCCGAAAAGGCCGTCGTCGCGTTCGTTCATGCTCGTCTAGTCAGTGGCGAAAGGCCGGTGGCAAAAAAGCGCCGTTCGCCTGGCGCGGGCGGGCGGCGGTTCCGTACTGCGCGCCGCCCGCGCCGACGCCCCGTGTTACAGCGGCTTCTCGTACATGTAGCGGCGCGACCAGGGCAGCGTCGTCGCGCTGCGTCCGGCCTTGCGGCAGACGATCTGATAGATCGACACGTCGTCGTGCTCGAACGCGTACGCGCAGCCGGCCAGATACACGCGCCAGATGCGGAACTTCTCGTCGTCGACGAGTTGCTTCGCTTCCTGCGCGCGCGCCTCGAAATTGTCCGCCCAGAGGTCGAGCGTGTGCGCATAGTGACGGCGCAGGCTCTCCACGTCAACCGCCTCCAGTCCGCCGCGCTGCGCCGCTTCGAGCGCGAGGCCGATATGCGGCAGCTCGCCGTCCGGGAACACGTAACGGTCGATGAACTCGCCGCCGCCCAGCGCCGTCTCGCCGCTTTCCGCGTCGCTCGACGTGATGCCGTGATTCATGGCGACGCCGTCGTCGGCGAGCAGTTCGCGCACCTTCGTGAAATAGCCCGGCAGATTTTTGCGCCCGACGTGCTCGAACATGCCCACGCTCGTGATGCGATCGAACTGGCCCGTGACGTCGCGGTAATCCTGCAGACGGATTTCGATGCGGTCCTGCAGGCCCGCGTCCTTGACGCGCTGCGTCGCGAGATCGAACTGGTTCTGCGAAAGCGTCACGCCCACGCAGCGCGCGCCGAACTTCTGCGCGGCGCGCAGCACGAGCGCGCCCCAGCCGCAGCCGATGTCGAGCAGCGTCTGGTCCGGCTGCAACTGGATCTTGGTGAGGATGTGGTCGATCTTCTTCAGTTGCGCGGTGGCGAGGTCTTCGTCGCCGTTCTCGAAATAGGCGCAGGAATAGACCATGTTCTCGTCGAGCCACAGCTTGTAGAACTCGTTCGAGACATCGTAGTGATACTGGATCGCGCGCTTGTCGGTGGTCTTCGAGTGCGTGAAGTAGCGGCGCACGCGCGCGAGCTTGCTGGCGCTCGTGACCGTGTTGCGGGCGAGCGAATAGCTGATGTTGATGATGTCGGCGAGCTTGCCTTCGATGTCGATCTTGCCCTTCACGTAGGCCTCGCCGAGATTGTCGAGGCTCGGTTCGAGCAGCAGCGGCAGCGCCGCCGCGCTATTGACCTTCAGCGTGACCTGCGGCGCGGCGAAGTGCCCGAAGTCGTATTGCTGACCGCTCCAGAGCACGAGCCGCGCGGGCAGGTTGGCCTTGCTGCGCACTTCGTCGACCCATTGCGCGAGTTTTTTCTCCCAGAACATGCGTTTTCTCCCTGTCCGATGAACGAGTGAAGCCCAAAGACACAAGCGAATTGCGATGCCAGCGATGAAGCCAAAACGGGAAGGCGCGGCGGCGTCGGTCGCCGCGCCGGGGTACGGCGGGTGTAGCTGATACGGCGCCGCGTGGGCGGCGCGTTTGAAGCGATGTGCCTGATGCCTTACGGCGCGAGGCGCTCGATGCGCCAGGCGTCGGCTGCGTGCTCACGCACGTAGCGAATGCGGTCGTGCAGACGCGACGGGCGGCCCTGCCAGAATTCGATTGCGGTCGGCACGACGCGATAGCCGCCCCAATGCGGCGGACGCGGCGGATTTTCGCCGTACTGCGCGCTGATTTCGCGCTCGCGCGCTTCGAGCTGCTCGCGGTTTTCGATCACCGCGCTCTGCGCCGACGCCCAGGCGCCGATGCGCGAGCCGAGCGGACGCGACTGGAAATACGCTTCGCTTTCCGCCTCGCTGGTCTTTTCGACCGTGCCTTCGATGCGCACCTGACGCTCGAGCTCGACCCAGTGAAACAGCAGCGCCGCGTGCGGATTGGCGCCCAGTTCGCGGCCCTTGCGGCTCTCGTAGTTCGTGAAGAACACGAAGCCGCGCTCGTCCACGCCCTTGATCAGCAGGATGCGCGCGGCGGGGCGGCCCTGCGCGTCGACGGTGGCGACCGTCATGGCGTTCGGCTCGGGCAGCTTCGCGTCGAGCGCCTGGGCGAACCAGGTCTGGAACTGGCGGATGGGATCGGGATCGACGTCGGCGGCATCGAGCGAGCCGAGCGAGTAGTTCTTGCGGAGGTCGGCGAGGGAGGTCATGTTTTATGCAGACGCTTCAGTGCGAACAAGTATAACGAAGAGGCGGAAATGGGGACGCGAACGACGGTTCGGCGGCCCGCCCACGGCGGCGGCGGACCCGGACGGATGCGGCCGCGTCGGGCCAGCTTGGGCGCGATCAGGCAAAATACGGGTCTCGCGAGGGCCGGGGCAGTGCGCCGGTCCGCTTACGATTGCTACCGCCATGTCCAGTACCCCGACTTCCCCTGTTGCCGGCGCCGCCGGCCCCGCTGATCTTACCGCGAGCCTCGCCGCCGATGTTGCGGACCGGGCCCGTCGCTTCGGCGGCGTGGCGCGGCTTTACGGCGCACCCGCCCTCGATGCGTTCGAGCGCGCGCACATTGCCGTGATCGGCATCGGCGGCGTGGGCTCGTGGGTCGCGGAGGCGCTCGCGCGCAGCGCCATCGGCACGCTCACGCTGATCGACCTCGACAACGTCGCCGAAAGCAACACCAACCGTCAGATTCACGCGCTCGACGGCAACTACGGCAAGCCGAAAGTCGAGGCGATGGCCGAGCGCATCAAGCTGATCGATCCGGCCTGCGACGTGCGGCTCGTCGAGGATTTCGTCGAGCCGTCGAATTTCGACGCGCTGCTGGGCGGCGGTTTCGACTACGTGGTGGACGCCATCGACAGCGTGCGCACCAAGACCGCGCTGATCGCGTGGTGCGTGGAGCATCGCGTGCCGCTCATCACCGTGGGCGGCGCGGGCGGGCAGCTCGACCCGACGCGCATCCGTATCGACGACCTCGCGCTGACGATCCAGGACCCGCTGCTTTCGAAGGTGCGCGGGCAGTTGCGCAAGCATCACGGTTTCCCGCGCGGGCCGAAGGCACGCTTCAAGGTGAGCGCCGTCTATTCCGACGAACCGCTGATCTATCCGGAAGCGGCGGTGTGCGACGTCGACAACGAGGCCGAACACCTGACGACCTCCCCGGGCCATCACGGGCCGGTCGGGCTCAACTGCGCGGGGTTCGGTTCGAGCGTCTGCGTGACGGCGAGCTTCGGGTTCGCGGCGGCGGCGTATGTGCTGCGGACGTTGGCGCATCAGGCGAATGCGCGGGCGGCGGGGTAAATCCTCAATTCAAGGCCAACCGTCCCTCTTTTAAGGATTCACCATCAAAAAAACGCCACGGTCTCCCGTGGCGTTTCTCCATCCAGCGCGGCGTGCTCAACCAGCCAGGCGCCGCTCAGTTCAACGTCGCGCTCAACTTGCGCCGCCACTCGCTCACGAGCTGCGGCTGATGCGCGGCCAGATCGAACACAGACAGCATCGTCTTGCGGCCGATATCCTCGCGGAACGTCCGGTCGCGCTTCACGATTTCCAGCAGATGTTCCAGCGCGCCCGCGTACTTGCGCCGCGCGATCAGCGCGCTCGCGAGATCGAATTGCGCTTCGAGATCGTCCGGATTGCTCGCCACGCGCGTTTCGAGCGCGTCGGTCGGCGGCAAATCGGCGGCGGCGTCGAGCGCGTCGAGACGCGTCTTCAGCGCATTGAAGCGCGCGTCGATGCCCTGCGTGGTCTTCGGCGAGAGCAGATCGACTTCGTTGTGCGCTTCGTCCGCGCGGTTGTCGGCGAGCAGCATCTCGATCAGGTCCATGCGCGCGTCGTCGAAACCGGGGTCGTAGGCGAGCGCGGCCTGCAGCGCTTCATAGGCGTCCTCGCGGCGGCCTTCCTCGATGGCCTGCTGCGCGACCTGGCGCGCGGCCTGCGCCGAATCGGGAATCAGCCGGTCGATGAATTCGCGCAGTCGCCCTTCGGGTAGCACGCCGATGAACTGGTCGACGGCCTGGCGGTCGGCGAACGCGACGACGTGCGGAATGCTGCGCACCTGGAAGTGCGCGGCCAGCTCCTGGTTTTCGTCGACGTTGACTTTCACGAGCCGCCATTTGCCTGCGTATTCGGCTTCGAGTTTTTCGAGCATCGGGCCGAGCGATTTGCACGGGCCGCACCACGGCGCCCAGAAGTCGACCAGCACCGGTGCGAGCGCCGACGCTTCGATCACGTCTCTTTCAAAAGTGGCCAGAGTGGTATCCATTGCGTCCTCGTTGGGAATTGGCAGTCACGCGTGAAGATGGGGGCGAATCGCCGCGCTTCAATGCGCGGGCTTTTTCTCGGGCAGCGGAATCCATTCGGTTTCGCCGGGCACCTGCCCCATTTCCTGACGCGTCCATGCGGCCTTCGCGGCGTCGATCTTCGCGCGCGAACTGGCCACGAAGTTCCATTCGATGAAGCGTTCGCCTTCGAGCTTTTCGCCGCCGAGCAGCATCACGCGCGCGCTGTTCGCGCTCGCGAGCGTGACCGTTTCGCCCGGCACCAGCACGGCCATGCTGTGCTGGTCGAGCGGCGTGCCGTCGATCGACAGGTCGCCTTCGACCAGATACACGCCGCGCTCCTCGTGCTCGGGTTCGAGCGCGATGGCGCTGCCGGGCGCGAAGTCGGCGGCCACGTAGAGCGTGCCCGAGAAGGTCTCGACGGGCGAGGTCGCGCCGAACGCCGTGCCCGCGATCACGCGCAGCGTCACGCCGTTGCGCTCGATTTCGGGCAGCGTCGCGGCTGCGTGATGGAAGAACGACGGCTCGACGTCCTCGTGATCGAGCGGCAGCGCGACCCACGTCTGGATGCCGTGCATCGTGAGGCCGGTGGCGCGGTTTTCGTCGGGCGTGCGCTCGGAATGGACGATGCCGCGGCCCGCCGTCATCCAGTTGACGTCGCCGGGCAGAATCTTCTGCTCCGAGCCGAGGCTGTCGCGATGCATCAGCGCGCCGTCGTAGAGATAGGTGACGGTGGCGAGGCCGATGTGCGGATGCGGACGCACGTCGACGCCCGCGCCGGGCGCGAGCGTGGCCGGGCCCATGTGGTCGAAGAAGATGAACGGGCCGACGAGCCGCGCGGCCATGGCGGGCAGCACGCGGCGCACGTACAGGTTGCCGATGTCGCGCTGATGAGGCTTGAGGACCGCTTTGATCGATGAGGACATGGACGCTTCCTTGATGAGCCGGACGGTTCGAATGAGTGGGGCAAGGCGGCGGGGCAGCAGGGCGGCAGCGTGGCCGCGCCTGCGCTGCGCGCGCGGACTGGCGCTCATTCTAACGCCCGCTCCGGCGCTGTGTCGGCAAGCGCGAAGTGCCGTGTAAGGCGTCCGCTCGGGCTTCGTGGGACGCCTGACGCGCGCCCGGCCGGCGTCGACACAATTTGTCCGGTTGGGCGAGCACGCGCCGCAGCCGCTAAACTGACAGATTCGAAAGAACAATAGAGGGAGCCGGAGAGATGTCGCCGAAGGATTTGTTGCTGGCGCTGGTGGTGGTGATCGCGTGGGGCGTGAATTTCGTCGTGATCAAGGTGGGTCTGCACGGCGTGCCGCCGCTGCTTCTCGGCGCGCTGCGCTTCATGCTGGCGGCGTTCCCGGCGGTGCTGTTCGTGAAGCGGCCCAAACTGCCGCTGCGCTGGCTGCTTGCCTACGGCGCGACCATTTCGTTCGGCCAGTTCGCGTTTCTGTTCACGGCGATGTACGTCGGCATGCCCGCCGGACTCGCCTCGGTCGTGCTGCAGGCGCAGGCGTTCTTCACGCTGGTGTTCGCGGCCGTGTTTCTCGGCGAGCGGTTTCGCGCGCAGAACGTCATCGGCCTGCTGATCGCGGCGGGCGGGCTCGCGCTGATCGGCCTGCAATCGACCGCGGCGGCGGGCGTGGGCGTGCAGACCATGACGGCCGCGGGCTTCATCCTCACGCTGTGCGCGGCCTGCATGTGGGCGCTCGGCAACATCGTCACGAAGAAAGTGGGCAAGGTCGATCTGGTCGGCCTCGTGGTCTGGGCGAGCCTGATTCCGCCGCTGCCGTTCCTCGTGCTCTCGTATTTCATGGAGGGCCCGCAGCGCATCGAAACCGCGCTCGAAGGCATCGGCATGACTTCGATCGGCGCGATCGTCTATCTCGCGTTTATCGCGACGATACTCGGCTACAGCCTCTGGAGCCGTCTGCTCGCGAAGTATCCGGCCAGCCAGGTCGCGCCGTTCTCGCTGCTGGTGCCGATCGTCGGGCTCGCGGCGGCCGCGCTGCTGCTCGGCGAGCGCCTGAGCGCCGCGCAGATCGGCGGCGCGGCGCTCGTGATGGCGGGCCTCGGCGTGAATGTATTCGGCGGTTGGGTCAGGCAGCGTCTGGTGGCGGCGCGCACCTGACTTGCAGCTGACACGCACCTGAGCACGCACATTTGAATTCGCGGCATCGGCGCATGAAAAAACGCCGCGCTTCCGGAAGGAAGGCGCGGCGTTTTCACATCTGACGCGTCGATCGATCAGGTCATGCGGCTCTTCGCGAGCGGCGGATTGGCCGCGAAATAGCGCTTGATGCCCTTCATGATCGCGTTGGCCATCTTGTCGCGATAGGCCTCGTCGTTGAGCTTCTGCTCTTCTTCGGGATTGCTGATGAACGCGGTTTCCACGAGGATCGACGGAATATCGGGCGCCTTGAGCACCGCGAAACCGGCCTGCTCGACCGAGCCCTTGTGCAGCTTGTTGATCTCGCCGACCTCGTTGAGCACGAAGCCGCCGTAGCGCAGCGAGTCGCGGATCTGCGCCGTCGTCGACATGTCGAACAGCGCGCGGTTGACGGCGGCGTCCGCCGTCTTCACGTTGATGCCGCCGATCTGGTCCGACGAGTTTTCCTTGTTCGCCATCCAGCGCGCGGCCGCGCTGGTCGCGCCATGCTCGGAAAGCGCGAACACCGACGAGCCGCGCGCGGCGGGCGTGGTGAACGCATCGGCGTGAATCGACACGAACAGGTCCGCGCCCACGCGGCGCGCCTTCTGCACGCGCACGTTCAGCGGCACGAAGAAGTCGGCGTCGCGCGTCATCATCGCGCGCATGTTGGGCTGGGCGTCGATCTTCGCGCGCAGGCGCTTGGCGATGTCGAGCGCGATGTGCTTCTCGTAGGTGCCGCCGCCGCCGATCGCGCCCGGATCCTCGCCGCCGTGGCCCGGATCGATCGCGACCGTGAGCAGGCGCGTGGTGCCGCCCTTGCCGGACTTCGGCGCGGTGAAACCGTAGTTGTCGTCGTCCTTGTCGGAGTCGTCGTCGGTCTGGGCGACGACGGGCGGCTTCGGCGCGGGCTTCGGCTTGACGACGACCGTCGGCGGCACCGGCGCCACGGGACGCGGCGACGACGGTCCCGACGATCCCAAAGGCGCGCCGCCGTCGTTCTGCGCGTAGCGCTGGAAGAAGTCTTCGCTGTTGTCGTGGCGCGGCGGCGTGTTCGGACCCGCGAGCGTGGACGGCGTGGGCGGCGTGTTCTGGCGCATCGCCTCGTGGGCGTCGAGCTGCTGCTGCTTGTGTTCGGTCTGCGCGAGCAGATCCATGAGCGGGTCGGGCGCGACGGCCGGATACAGGTCGAACACCAGCCGGTACTTGTACGAGCCGACCGGCTGCAGCGTGAACACCTGCGGCTTCACCGAGCCCTTCAGGTCGAACACCATGCGCACGACGTGCGGCTGATACTGCCCGACGCGCACGGCCTGGATCTGCGGATCGTTCGGCGTGATCTTGGAGACGAGATTCTTGAGCGCGTCGTCGAGGTCGAGGCCACTCAGATCGACCACGAGGCGGTCGGGATTCTGCAGCAGCGTTTGCGTGGTCGTCAGCGCCTGATCGGATTCGATCGTGACGCGCGTGTAGTCGCGCGCGGGCCACACGCGCACGCCCATGACCGAGGTCGCCCAGGCGAGGCGCGGCGCCGCGAGGCCGAGCACCAGCGTGGACGCGCCCGCCTTCAGAATCTGCCGGCGTCGCCAGTTGTGCGTGGCGGTGGCGGCGGACTCGATCGAGCGGAACGGTTTGATTAACATCTTTCTAGACATGCCTTTCCTGATGCGCTGTATGCGTACGCGGTGAGCACGCGGCCTTCGCCGTCCGGCCCGGGTTCGAGCTGGAACACCAGGTCCGGCACGCCGAGCAGGCCGCCCGCGCGTTGCGGCCATTCGACGAGACACACCGCCCCTTGCGCGAAATATTCGCGGAAGCCGGCGTCGGCCCATTCGGCCGGGTCGCTGAAACGATACAGATCGAAGTGATAGAGCTGGAGTTCCCCGCTCGCGCTCGCAACCGTGTACGGCTCGACGAGCGTGTACGTCGGGCTGCGCACGCGTCCGTTGTGGCCGAGCGCGCGCAGCGAGGCGCGCACGAGCGAAGTCTTGCCTGCGCCGAGGTCGCCGAGTAGCTGAACGTGCAGACCGCCGAACGCGTTGACGGCTGCGTGGCGTGCGGAACTGGCCGTATTGTCGGCAGGCTGGCGGGAAACTTGCGTGCTGGCGGCGCGTACGGCGTCGAGCGCGTGTGCGAAACGCGCGCCGAACGCATCGGTGGCGCTTTCATCCGCGAGCTCGAAACGGCGTTCGAGCAGAACAGGAGCGGCGGGCAGGCTCGCGTGGTCGTGACCGGGCGTGTCGGGCATTCTCGTAAAATGGCGTGATGAACCCCTCGCATTCCCCGTTGAACCAGACATTGGCCGCAGAGGCCGCGCGCGAGCCTGACGAGGCGAGTGCGTCGCGTGCATCGTCGTGCGCGCAGCAGACGCAGGGCGCCGGCGCGTCGGCGACGCTCGACGCAGCGGCGCTGGCCGCGCTCGCGACGCAAATCCGCGCATGGGGACGCGAGCTGGGGTTCGGTGCGATCGGTATCAGCGACACCGACCTGTCCCATGCCGAGGCGGGCCTTGCCGCGTGGCTTGAAGCGGGCTGCCACGGCGAGATGGATTATATGGCCAAACATGGGATGAAACGCGCCCGGCCCGCCGAGCTCGTTGCCGGTACGCGACGTGTCATCACCGCGCGCATGGCCTATTTGCCGGCCGCCACGCTCGATCCGTCGACGGCCGCGGCCACGGAGCATGCAGCAGGTCAGCCCGCCGAAAGCGCTTCGCAAGGCGCGGATGAAGGCCATCGCTCGCACGCCATCCACGACGACTGGCGTCAGCGCGAACACGCGCGTCTCGCCGATCCGCACGCCGCCGTGGTGTCGATCTACGCACGCGGCCGCGATTATCACAAGGTCATGCGCGCGCGTTTGCAGCAACTCGCGGAGCGCATCGAGGGCGAGATCGGCGCATTCGGTTTTCGCGTCTTCACCGACTCGGCGCCCGTGCTCGAAGTGGAGCTCGCGCAGAAGGCGGGCATCGGCTGGCGTGGCAAGCACACGCTGCTGCTCCAGCGCGACGCGGGCTCGCTGTTCTTTCTCGGCGAGATCTACGTCGATGTGCCGCTGCCCACCGATGCGGACGATCCGGCCAGCGCCGCTCCCGAAACGCCCGGCGCGCATTGCGGCAGTTGCACGCGCTGCATCGACGCGTGTCCGACGGGCGCGATCACCGAGCCGTATCGCGTCGATGCGCGCCGCTGCATCTCGTATCTGACGATCGAGCTGAAAGGCAGCATTCCCCTGGACATGCGGCCGCTGATCGGCAATCGTGTCTATGGTTGCGACGACTGTCAGCTCGTGTGTCCGTGGAACAAGTTCGCGAAGGCCGCGCCGGTCGCCGATTTCGACGTGCGCCACGGGCTCGACCGCGCGAGTCTCGTCGAGCTGTTCGGCTGGAGCGCGGCGCAGTTCGACGAGCGCATGCAGGGCAGCGCGATCCGGCGCATCGGTTACGAAAGCTGGTCGCGCAATATCGCGGTGGCGATGGGTAATGCGCTGCGTGCGCTGCGCGTGGACGAAGCGACCGGAACAGGCGAAATAAGCGCGCGCCGCGAAGCCATTGTCGATGCGCTGCGTGCGCGCGCGCAGGACGAATCGGCGGTCGTGCGCGAACATGTGCAATGGGCGCTGGAAGCAGCATGATCGGCATGGTCGACCCAACCGGCGCGGCGATTCAAGGAGAGCGGCGATGACGAAACCATTGGCAAGCGCATCGGCAACGTATTCACTGTGGGACGACGCGGAGGACGCGGCGATGCGCGCCGCTGCGAACATTCCCGCGAACGTGCCCGCAGATCTTTCCACCGATGCGCCTGCGCGCACGCCGAGCCGGCAGGCCTTGCGCAAGCTCGCGCCGCGCGTCTACAACGCGGTGATCGACGCGCCGTTCGGCAAGGTCGGCATCGTCACGAGCGCGGACGGCGTGCGCGAAATCCACTATCTGCCCGCTTCGACGCCGGGTGTCGCGCCCGATTCCGCACTCGCCGAACTGGCCGCCGCGCAGATCGTGCGCTACCTGGACGATGCGTCCGCGTCGTTCGATCTGCCGCTCGCGTCGCCGGGCACGAACTTTCAGCGCCGCGTCTGGGACGGCATCTGCTCGATCGAGGCGGGCGCGGTGCTGACCTACGGCGAACTCGCGCAACGCGTCGGCAGCATCAGCGCGCGCGCGGTGGGGCAGGCGTGCGGCTCGAACTATCTGCCGATCGTGATTCCGTGCCATCGCGTGGTCGCGGCGAGCGGCATCGGCGGCTTCAATCACCACGGCGGCGACGGCTTTTTCCGCGACGTCAAACGCTGGCTGCTCGCCCATGAAGGCGTAAGAATCCGATGACGAACACCCCCGCGCACGAAAACTCGCACGAAGACGCGCAAGATCACGAAGCCGATTTCGAGGACGATGCACAAGACCTCGACGATGCCGATGACGCCATCGACATCGACGAGACCGCACCGCTTTCCGCCACCGCCGCCGAAACGCTCGCCACGAGCCTGCTCGCCATCGACACGTTCTGCGACGCCATGTGGCTCGAACACGGTCTCTCGCGCAACACGCTCGACGCCTACCGGCGCGATCTGCGCCTGTTCGCCGAATGGCTCGCGCGCGCGCGCGAGCACGGTCTCGACGGCGTGCACGAAGACGATCTCTACGCCTACAGCGCACGCCGCAAGGAGGACAAATCGACGTCGGCGAATCGCCGTCTGTCGGTGTTCCGGCGCTACTACGGCTGGGCGCTGCGCGAGCGGCGCGTGAGCGTCGATCCCACCGTGCGCGTGCGTTCGGCGAAACAGCCGCCGCGTTTTCCCACCACGCTCACCGAAGCGCAGGTCGAAGCGCTGCTCAACGCGCCCGACGTGGCCACGCCGCTCGGGCTGCGCGACCGCACGATGCTCGAACTGATGTACGCGAGCGGACTGCGCGTGACCGAACTCGTCACGCTCAAGACCGTGGAAGTCGGCCTGAACGAAGGCGTCGTGCGCGTGCTCGGCAAGGGCTCGAAGGAGCGTCTGGTGCCGTTCGGCGAAGAGGCGTCGGCGTGGATCACACGTTATCTGCGCGAGTCGCGGCCCGCGCTGCTCGGTCCGCGCCCGGCCGACGCGCTGTTCGTGACGGCGCGCGCCGACGGCATGACGCGCCAGCAGTTCTGGCACATCATCAAGCGTCACGCGCTGAACGCGGGCGTGCACGCGCCGCTGTCGCCGCACACGCTGCGCCACGCGTTCGCCACGCACCTGCTCAATCACGGCGCCGATCTGCGCGTGGTGCAGATGCTGCTCGGCCACAGCGATATCTCGACCACGCAGATCTACACGCACGTCGCGCGCGAGCGTCTGCGTCTGCTGCATCAGAAGCATCATCCGCGCGGCTGAGCGCGAGCGCGTGGCCCACGCCGCTCGCGCATTACAATGCGCGCCATGAGCAAATCGAAACACGTCTCCGAAACGCCCGCCACGCAGATGCTGCGCCGCGCGGGCGTCGCGTTCGGCGAGCATCCTTACGAGTATGTCGATCATGGCGGCACGGGCGAGTCCGCGCGTCAGCTCGGCGTGGACGAGCATCGCGTCGTCAAGACGCTCGTGATGGAGGACGAGAACGCGAAGCCGCTCATCGTCCTGATGCACGGCGATCGCAAGGTGTCGACGAAGAATCTCGCGCGACAAATCGGCGCGAAGCGCGTCGAACCGTGCAAGCCCGAAGTCGCGAACCGTCATTCGGGCTATCTGGTCGGCGGCACGTCGCCGTTCGGCACCAAAAAGCGTATGCCGGTCTACGTCGAAGCGACGATTCTCGATCTCGACGAAATCTGGCTCAACGGCGGCAAACGCGGCTATCTGGTGAGTCTCGCGCCCGCCGTGCTGACGTCGCTGCTCGACGCGAAGCCGGTGCAGTGCGCGAGCGTCGAATAAGCTTCGGCGCACCGCGCGCGGGCCGGTACGCTCCCTGATTACCCTGGCGCGCCATCAAGGCGCGCTCGCGCTTCGGTAGAATGAGCGCCTTCGCCGCCGCGGCGCGGCCGTTGCGGGCATTGGCTGCGGGCCGGGCCCCGCGCGCTTCGTCTCACGCTTCGTTTCAATTACTTCGGGTTTCGTGCATGTACAACCTGTTCGTCGCCGTTCTGGCTTATCTGATCGGTTCGGTTTCGTTCGCGGTGATCGTGAGCGCCTTTATGGGCCTCGACGATCCGCGCTCCTACGGCTCCGGCAATCCGGGCGCGACCAACGTGCTGCGTAGCGGCAACAAAAAGGCCGCGATCCTCACGCTGATCGGCGACGCGTTCAAGGGCTGGCTCGCCGTCTGGCTCACGGTGCGTTTCGGGCCGCGTTTCGGTCTCGGCGACACGGCCGTCGCGCTGGCCGCCATCGCCGTGTTCCTCGGCCATCTGTACCCGGTGTTCTTCCGCTTCAAGGGCGGCAAGGGCGTGGCGACGGCCGCGGGCGTGCTGCTCGCGATCAATCCGGTGCTCGGCGGCCTGACGCTGCTCACGTGGCTGATCGTCGCGTTCTTCACGCGCTATTCGTCGCTGGCGGCGCTGGCCGCCGCGGTGTTCGCGCCGCTGTTCGACGTCTTCATGTTCGGCGCGCACGTGATCGCGCTCGCGATTCTCGCCATGAGCGCGCTGCTGTTCTGGCGTCATCGCGCCAACATCGGCAAGCTGATGAACGGCACCGAAAGCCGTATCGGCGATAAAAAGAAGAAGGCCGCCGCGAGCGAGTGAGCGCGCGCCGCGAGGGAAGCGCGGCGCGGCGCCCGAGCAAGATGTTCAAGTTGTGATCCGGGACGCATTTCCGGATCGTGTCGTCTGAACAGTTACGCGCATTTGTCTGACGTTTGGCCGCATTTTGTGCGCATTTGCACCAACATCGCGCCTTAAGTCGCCTGCCGGCGGGCCGTTAACGCGTATGTCATTTTCTTTGTGCCATACGTACTCGCGGTCCGAACTACTCCTTCCCCCGGCGCTCCCCATGTTCTCCACTATTCGCGCGCGCATCGTCGCGCTCTGCGTCTCTATCGTCGTCGTGGCGCTCGCCGCCAATACCGCACTCGACTACTACGTCGCCAGCTCGCACAACAAGGATTCGATCGACGCCACGCTCTCGGCCGTCGCGGCCAGTCACGCCGAAGGCATCGGCGAATGGGCGGCGACGCACGCGCGCATGATCGAATCGCTGCAGGACGCGGTGCTTCAGCCCGATCCGACGGCGGCGCTCAAGCAGGTCGCGGCGGCGGGTGGCTTCACCAACGTCTACGTGGGCTACGCCGATAAAACCGCGAAATTCTCCGATCCGACCGGCATTCCGCCCGATTACGATCCGACCGGCCGTCCCTGGTACAAGCAGGCGGTCGCGGCGGGCAAGGGCGTGCTGACGCCGCCTTACGTCGACGTGGGCACCGGCAAGCTGGTGGTGGCGTTCGCCGCGCCCGTGATCCGCGACGGCCAGGTGAAGGGCGTGATTTCCGGCGACGTCGCGATGGACGACGTGGTGTCGAACGTGCAGTCGATCCATCCGACGCCCGCGAGCTTCGGCATGCTGGTCGACAGCACGGGCCAGATCGTCGCGCACAACGACGCGAAGCTCACGCTCAAGCCGGTCACCGACCTTGCGCCGGAATTGACGGGCGACAAGCTGGCCGCGCTCGATGCGTCGGCGCGCCCGCCGTCCTTTGACGTGGGTGGCGACGCCAAGCTGATGCGCGCGCAGCCGATTCCGGGCACCGACTGGCGCCTGATCGTCGCGCTCGACCGCAGCGAAGCCACGGCGGGCATGCGCTCGCTGCTCACGGCGTCGCTGATCGCGCTCGTGGTGGTGGCCGTGGTGGCGGCGCTGGTGGTGGGCGCGGTCACGGCCGTGTCGTTCCAGCGCCTCTCGCGCATTCGCGACGCGATGGACGCGATCAGCGCGGGCGAGGGCGATCTCACGCAGCGCCTGCCCGCCACGGGCGACGACGAAGTGGCGCAGATCGCGCGCTCGTTCAACGCCTTCATGGACAAACTGCGCGACGTGATGCGCCATATTCGCGATGCGAGCGAGTCGGTGCGCACGGCGAGCGATGAGATCGCGGCGGGCAATGTCGATCTGTCGGGCCGCACCGAATCGGCGGCGGCGAGCCTCGAGCAAACGGCCGCGTCGATGGAAGAAATCACGGCGACGGTCGGCCAGTCGGCCAACGCGGCGCAGCAGGCGGATGTGACGGCCAATTCGGCGTCGGTGGTGGCGTCGCGCGGCGGCGCGGTGATCAACGACGTCGTCGATACGATGGGCGCGATCGAGAAGGCTTCGGTGAAGATCGCCGACATCATCGGCGTGATCGACGGCATCGCGTTCCAGACCAATATCCTGGCGCTCAACGCGGCCGTGGAAGCGGCGCGCGCGGGCGAGCAGGGGCGCGGTTTCGCGGTGGTCGCGGGCGAGGTGCGCAGCCTCGCGCAGCGTAGCGCGCAGGCGGCGCGCGAGATCAAGGCGCTGATCGAATCGACGGTGACGAGCGTGAATTCCGGCTCGCAACTCGTGCGCCGCGCGGGCGAAACGATGGACGAGATCGTGGCGAACGTGTCGAACGTGACGACCATCATCGCCGAGGTGACGAACGCGGCCGGCGAACAGACGCGCGGCATTCAGGAAGTGAACCGCGCCGTGAGCCAGCTCGACGAAATGGTTCAGCAGAACGCCGCGCTGGTCGAGCAGTCGACGGCGGCGGCGTCGGCGCTGCGCGGCCAGGCGATGCGGCTCGCGGAGGCGGTGGGGCAGTTCAGGCTCGATTGACGTCAAACACGCGGAAAAAACAGGCGGCGCTCAGGCGCCGCTTTTTTTTCGCCCGATGAGGCGTCCTACGCCATTCGGACGAGGTTTCAGGCGCGGCGCGCGTGGCTAAGCTGTGTTCTCGATCGCGCCGCCCGTTGGGATTGATCCAGTGCAAGAGAGTGCACGGAATGCGGGCCGCGCGGTGCTCCAGAAACCCAACGTTAGGTTATTGTCTACGCCATGCCCACACTGCTTCGCGTATCCGGCGCCCGCGTCGTGATCTATTCGAACGATCATCGGCCCGCGCACGTGCATGTCGAGAGTCCGCAAGGCTCGTGTGTGTTCAACCTCAATTGCCCGCTCGGGCCACTGGCGTTGCGCGAACGCTTCGCGCTCGGCGAGCGTGAAGTGGCGCGCCTCGCGCAGGCCATCGAACCCGAAGTCGCGCATCTGTGTCGCGAATGGCAGCGCATCGAAACCTGGAGAACGCAAACATGGCCAGCAGCAGGGAGCATCTCAACCACGAGTCCGTGGGCGGCGAATCCATCGGCCGCGAGCAGTTCGGCGCCGCAGCGGGGGCGGCACAGGCGAGTCCGGTTGCGGTCGCCGCGCGGTACAGCCGTACGCATCACAAACTCGAAGTGTCGTTCGCGAACGGTGTAGACATCGCCGTGCCCATCGCGCTCATTCAGGACCTGCAGATGCTCGCGCAAGCCCCCACGCCGGCCCAGCTCGCCGAAGTCGAAATCTGGGGCGGCGGGCAGTCGATCTACTTCCCGCGCCTGGACGAGTCGGTGTGGGCGCCGGGGCTGCTGCGCGGCGTCTACGGCACGAAGCTCTGGATGCGCGATCTGGCGCGTCAAATGGGCTCGGTCAAGTCGCCGGCGAAGGCCGCCGCCGCGCGCGAGAACGGGCGTAAGGGCGGGCGGCCGCGCAAGGCCGTCACATCCGGCGCTGGCGCGCAGGCGCTCGCCAGCGAGTCGGTGAGTCGCGCGGCGGCAGGGCCAACCGCCGTGGTGGCTGGCAAGGCGGCGCGCAAGCGTCCATGAGCGTCGTACGTGCTCGCACAGTTCGCGCCGGTTTTACCTTGACATGCAACCATATGGTTGCATAATAAAGTCCATGAACGACGACGCCGTATTTCGCGCACTCGCAGACGCGAGCCGCCGCCAGTTGCTGGACCGGCTGCACGCCAGGAATGGCCAGACGCTCTCGCAGCTCTGCGAAGGTCTGACGATGTCGCGCCAGGCGGTCACCAAGCATCTCGGCGTGCTCGAAGCGGCGAATCTCGTCGTCACCCGTCGCGAAGGGCGCGAGAAGCGTCATTTCATCAATCCGGTGCCCATCGGCGAAATGGCCGCGCGCTGGATCGGCAAGTTCGAGCGCGCGCAGGTGGACGCGCTCGTGGAACTCAAACATTCGCTCGAGGAGTAAGCGCGCGAAGCGCGCAGGCATCGAAGGCAGGAGGCAGCCATGAGCCAGCAAGACCGTGCAGCAACGCAGGCCGGCACGCACGCCGCGCAGGAGTCGGTGTTCGTCTACGTCACCTATATCCGCACCACGCCGCAGGCGCTCTGGACGGCGCTCACGAGCGCGGAATTCACCGCGCGCTACTGGCACGGCGTGCGCGCGGAAAGCGACTGGCAGCCGGGTGCGCCGTGGCAGTTGCGTTTCGCCGATGGCCGCGTGGCCGACTCGGGCGAGATCGTCGAGTCCGAGCCGCCGCACCGACTGGTGATCCGCTGGCGCAATCTGTTTCGCCCCGACCTGAACGCGGAAGGCGACTCGCTGTGCACGATGGAAATCGTCGCGCAGGACAACGTGGCGAAGCTCACGGTCACGCACCGAATGGCGCGGCCGGGGTCGAAGTTTATCGAGGCGGTGTCGGGCGGCTGGCCGCTCATCCTCTCGAACCTCAAGACGCTGCTGGAAACGGGCGAGGTGATGATGCCGCTGCTGTTCAAGCCCGACTGACGGCCTGAAAGCATGCGGAAAAATGCGCAGAAATGCGCAGAAATGCGCAGAAATGCGCAGAAATGCAAAGCGGGCGCGGCGCACACGTGAGTGCGCGCCGCGCCCGCCGAACCGACTATTGCGAGCGTTCGCGAAAGTTCGCGAACGCTCAGTCGCTCAGCATCAATCGCGGAAGTTATTGAAGTCGAGCGGCGTGTCGGTCACGTCCTTGCGCAGCATGGCGATCACGCTTTGCAGGTCGTCGCGCTTGGTGCCGGTCACACGCACGGCGTCGCCCTGAATGCTCGCCTGCACCTTGATCTTGCTGTCCTTCACGAGGCGCACGATCTTCTTCGCGAGATCGCCGGACACGCCCTTCTTCACGGTGATGATCTGCTTCACCTTGTCGCCGCCGATTTTCTCGATCTTGCCGTAGTCGAGAAAACGCACGTCGACATTGCGCTTGGCCAGTTTCGACAGCAGCACGTCCTTGACCTGGCCGAGCTTGAAATCGTCGTCGGCGAACGCGGTCAGCTCGCGTTCCTTTTGCTCGACGCGCGAATCCGAGCCCTTGAAGTCGAAGCGCGTGGAGATTTCCTTGTTGGATTGCTCGATCGCGTTCTTCACTTCGATCATGTTGGCTTCGCTGACGACGTCAAACGATGGCATTGCTTTCTCCCAAAAGTGCGAGTGGCGCTGCGCGGGCGGGCCGCACCGGCGTTTTCCGGCGGCGTCGCGCGCACTCGCTATAATCACGGACCGACGCTATTTTACCGGCGCCTTCGTGTTTGCCCAAGGTTGCCCGGCTTGGCCTGATCTGGCCCGCGTCTTCCGTCCGTCTTTTCCGTATCCGTTCTTCCGCGATGTCCGCTTCCGCCTTGTCTGCTGATCCGTCCCCGCGCAACAGCGTGTGGTTCGCCGCCGCATATCCGCTGCGTGCGCACAACACGTTCGGCTTCGATGTGCGCGCGCGCTATGCGTGCCGCGTCGAAAGCGAGGCCGATTTCGTCGCCGCGGTGCGCGATTCGCGCGCGCAAGGCTTGAGCACGCTCGTGTTGGGCGGCGGCAGCAACGTCGTGCTTACGCGCGACTTCGACGGCCTCGTGCTGCTGGTCGCGCTGGCGGGCAAGCGCGTCGTCCACGAGGACGACGATGCCTGGTACGTCCAGGCCGCCGCCGGTGAGAACTGGCACGATTTCGTCGCGTGGACGCTCGCGGCGGGCATGCCCGGCCTCGAAAATCTTGCGCTGATTCCCGGCACGGTGGGCGCCGCGCCGATCCAGAACATCGGCGCTTACGGGCTGGAAATGGGCGATCGCTGCGCGGCCGTGCGCGCGATCGAAGTGGAGACCGGCACGCCCTATGAATTCGACGCGGCCGCCTGCGAGTTCGGTTATCGCGACAGCTTCTTCAAGCGCGAAGGCCGCGACCGCTTCGTGATTACGGCGGTCACGTTCCGTCTGCCGAAGACGTGGCAGCCGAACGCCGGTTACGCCGATCTCGCGCGCGAAATCGCGCAGCGCGGAATGAGCGAAGCGCAGTGCGCGCAGGACGTGTTCGACGCCGTGGTGGCCGTGCGCCGCGCCAAGCTGCCCGATCCGCGCGTGCTCGGCAACGCGGGCAGCTTCTTCAAGAATCCGGTGATCGAGGGCGAGCAGTTCGACGCGCTCGTCATGCGCGAGCCGGGCGTCGTGTCGTATCCGCAAGCCGACGGGCGCGTGAAGCTCGCGGCGGGCTGGCTGATCGACCAGTGCGGCTGGAAAGGGCGCGCGCTGCGCGAGGCGGCCGTGCACGAGCGTCAGGCGCTGGTGCTCGTGAACCGTGGCGGCGCGACCGGTACGGATATTCTCGAACTGGCTCAGGCGATCCGCCACGACGTGCTCGCGCGCTTCGGCGTGGAGCTGGAGCAGGAACCGATCAGCCTCTAGGCCTTTCGTCCGTCGCGTAAAACCACGCACAAAAAAAACGCCGCGCCTTCGCAAGAAAGCGCGGCGTTTTTCATGGCGGAATGTCTCAGGCCGCGCTGTCCTGCGCGGTGAACACCGGCCCTTGCACGAAGCGCACGTCGTATTGCTGCAATTGCTCGAACTGCGCGGCATCGACCACTCGGTTGAAGATCAGCGGGATGCGCAGGCGCGCGGCGTAGCTCACGAGCGGCTTCACCATCGAATCGCGCAGGGCCGAGCCGGCATCCATCTTCACGAAATCGAGCCGCGCCATGTCGGAAACCGAAAGAATCTGGCCCGCATTCGGCAGATTGCCCGCCACCTTGAAGCCATAGCGCTGATAACTCTGCGTCAGGTAGCCGACGAAGGTCCGGTGCGCGACCGCCGCCGCCGGCAACTCGATCACCACTCGCCCCGGATTCAGACCGAACGAGACCAGCACGTTCGAAAAGTGCCGCCCGTGATCGTATTTCACGCTCTTGAGCAGACGCTCGTGCACGCGCAGAAAGAGCAGCCCATGCTGTTGCGAGCCGAGAAAGTTGATCGTGTGCAGCGCGCGCACGCAACGGTCGAGCGCGACCAGCTCGGGATCGTCGAGCGAATCGGAAAACGGATCGTAGGGCCCGATCTTGCCGTCGACTTCGCGCAGCGTCACGGCCTGAAAACCGAGTTCGTCGCCGAAACGCGAGGCCTGCGCGAGATCGGCCGTGAGCGATTGCGCGCCGCCGTGCACGCTGATGTCGTAGATCGGTTCGTAGGCGCTCAGCAGCTCCACGCCGCGCCGGTGAGCGACGGCCACGGCGCTGTGCGCGCCGGTCCCCATCGCCAGATGCTCGCCGAGAAAAGGGTGATCGGCGGCGCGGGCGACGAGCGCGGGAATGGTGGGAGCAAGCATGGTGACGAAAAAAGAAGGCGTCTCGGAGCGCGGAGTGATCGGATCGGGCAGCCTCGGGGCCGCATGACTCGATGTTAGCAGTCCGCCGGCCCGCGGCATGCATGGATTGGTGATAACGATATCCACGCAAGCGCAGCTTTGCCGGGGTTTCAGCGTCCTCCTAGGGTTTACGTTGAATTTCACTAATCATAATCCGTTTTACTATTCGTAAATCGCGCGACGGATTCTGTCAGAGAAAGCCGACGCGCCAGGCTCGATCAATCGAAAGTCGGCGTGCCGAGGGGCGTCTATGCTGAAGACGCGTCTGCACGCAGAACATGGAGACAGTGATGAATGCACCCTTGCGCCACGCCGCGGCCAATCGCGCCGCGACCGACGGCTACATGAGCGGCTTCGCCAACGAGTTCGCGACCGAGGCGCTGCCCGGCGCGCTGCCGGCCGCGCAGAACTCGCCGCAGCGCTGCGCGTACGGCCTCTACGCCGAGCAGCTTTCGGGCACCGCCTTCACGGCGCCGCGCTCGCACAACCGCCGCACGTGGTTCTATCGGATCCGTCCGGGCGCGGTGCATCAGCCGTTCACGCCGCTCGTCGCGCACGCCCAGATCGGCGGCGCGACGCGCCTCGTCGCCGATTTCAACGACGTGCCGCCCACGCCGCCCAACCAGTTGCGCTGGGATCCGCTGCCGATGCCGTCCGAGCCGACCGACTTCATCGACGGCTGGGTGACGATGGCGGGCAACGGCTCGGCGGCGTCGATGAGCGGTTGCGCGATCCATCTCTACGCGGCCAACCGCGCGATGACCGACCGCTTCTTCTTCAATACCGATGGCGAACTGCTGATCGTGCCGCAGGAAGGGCGCCTGTCGATTCGCACGGAAATGGGCAAGCTCGACGTCGAGCCGTTCGAAATCGCGGTGATTCCGCGCGGCGTACGCTTCACGGTGGATCTGCCGGACGGCACGGCGCGCGGCTATATCTGCGAAAACTTCGGCGCGCTGCTGCGTCTGCCGGATCTGGGCGTGATCGGCTCGAACGGCCTCGCGAATCCGCGCGATTTCCTCACGCCGCACGCCGCTTACGAAGATCTCGAAGGACAGTTCGAGCTCGTCACCAAGCTCAACGGTCAGCTCTGGCGCGCCGACATCGGCCATTCGCCGCTCGACGTGGTGGCCTGGCACGGCAACTACGCGCCGTACAAATACGATCTGCGCCACTTCAATACGATCGGCTCGATCAGCTTCGACCATCCGGATCCGTCGATCTTCCTCGTGCTGCACGCGCCGACCGACACGCCGGGCGTCGATTCGATCGACTTCGTGATCTTCCCGCCGCGCTGGCTCGCGGCCGAGAACACCTTCCGTCCGCCCTGGTATCACCGCAACGTCGCGAGCGAGTTCATGGGCCTCGTGCACGGCGCGTACGACGCGAAGGCCGAGGGCTTCGTGCCGGGTGGATCGAGCCTGCACAACTGCATGTCGGGCCATGGCCCGGACGCCGAGACCTTCGAAAAAGCCTCGAACGCCGATACGACGAAGCCGCACAAGGTCGGCGACACGATGGCGTTCATGTTCGAGACCCGCACGCTGATCCGGCCGACGCGCTTCGCGCTCGAAACGGCGCAGTTGCAGGCGCATTACTACGAGTGCTGGCAAGGCCTCGAAAAACATTTCAATCCGGAGCAGCAATGAGCAGCCAATCCCTTCCCGACGACCTGCGCGCCACGCTCGACCCGCGGCGCAAGAGCTGGATCGAGTCCGCCAACGACGCCGCGTGCGAATTCCCGATCCAGAATCTGCCGTTCGGCGTGTTCAGCACGGCGCAGCATGCCTCGCCGCGCGTGGGCGTGGCGATCGGCGATTCGGTGATCGACCTGGCGGTGTTGCATGACGCGGGCGTGCTGAGGCTGCCGGCTTCGGTGCAGCAGAACGTGTTCGCGCGCGGCGCGCTCAATGACTTCATCGAACTGGGTCGCGACGTGTGGCGCAGCGTGCGTGTGCAGCTTTCGTCGCTGCTTGCGCGCGATACGGCCGCCTTGCGCGACGACGCGGCTTTGCGTGCGCGCGCGCTCGTGAAGCTCGCGGATGCGACGCTGCATCTGCCGGTGAATATTCCGGGCTATACCGACTTTTATTCGTCGAAGGAACACGCGACGAACGTGGGATCGATGTTTCGGGATCCGAAGAATGCGCTATTGCCGAACTGGTCGGAAATGCCGATCGGTTATAACGGACGCGCTTCTTCCGTGGTGGTGAGCGGCACGCCGGTGCGTCGGCCCAATGGGCAGTTGAAGTTGCCGGATCAGGATCGGCCGGTGTTCGGTGCGTGCCGCAAGCTCGATATCGAACTGGAGACGGGATTCGTGATCGGGCGCGGCAATGCGCTGGGCGAGCCGATCGCGTGCGAGGACGCCGAGGCGCATATTTTCGGCATGGTGCTGCTCAACGACTGGAGCGCGCGCGATATTCAGCAGTGGGAATATGTGCCGCTCGGGCCGTTCAATGCGAAGACTTTTGCTTCGACGATTTCGCCCTGGATTGTGACGCTTGATGCTTTGGAGCCGTTCCGCGTTGCGCAGCCGGTGCAGGAGCCGCAGCCGCTCGCGTATTTGCGGCATGGCGGGGAGCATGCTTTCGATATCGAGCTGGAAGTGTTGTTGCAGCCGGCCGGGGCGCAGGAGGCGTCGACGATTTCGCGGACTAACTTCCGGCACATGTACTGGAGCATGGCGCAGCAGCTTGCGCATCATACGGTGAGCGGGTGTAACACGCGCGTCGGCGATTTGATGGGGTCCGGGACGATCTCCGGGCCTACGGCGGATTCGTTTGGGAGCTTGCTTGAGATTACCTGGAACGCGAAGAATCCTGTTGAGTTGAAAGGGGGCGCTACGCGGGGTTTTATTGAGGATGGGGATGTGTTGACGCTGCGGGGGTGGTGTCAGGGGGAGGGGTATCGGGTGGGGTTTGGGGAGTGTGTTGGGGAGGTTGTGGCTGCGGTGGGGTGATTGGTTGTTTTTGGGCTTTTGTTGTTTGTTGTTTTCTTGTTTTCGTGTCGGTGTGCACGCGTCGCCCCTGTGCGGGGCGGCACCTACTTTTCTTTGCAGCCGCAAAGAAAAGTAGGCAAAAGAAAGCGGCTCACACCGCCAGTGTGACGCCGTCCACCTCGCACCTTCGCAGGTAGTGGTTCCGGGGCGTCTGTCGCTTCGCACCACCCAACTGAGTGACAAAGCCGTCATTCATCCGGGGGCGCTCCGCGCCCCGTGGGGCATGGCAGCAAACCGAAGGTTTGCGAGTGCCCCGAAAATTCAATGAGCACCCGTGGTTTCCCCCCGCATACCCGGCCGTTGCGCGTTGAGCGCAACGGGATGTGAGGATGCCTTGTCACTACGTGGGAGGGCGCGGGGTGACGGATGCTCCTGCACCACTCCGAGGGAGGGCGAGTGAAACACAGCGAAGCATTAGCGGTGTGAGCGGCTTTCTTTTGCCTACTTTTCTTTGCCGCTGCAAAGAAAAGTAGGTGCCGCCCCGCACAGGGGCAACGCCTGCATACCGACAAGAAAACAGGAAAAAGCCAAAACAAAAAAATCACCGAATATGCGAAGCAGTAGCCAAACCTCGCACGCGTTCCCACCTCAAAGCCCCAAGAAAAACAACAGCGGCCCCAAACAAAACCCAAACCATGGCATCGCGCCCGGCACGCTCCATCAGAGCCCCGGTAACAATAGGCCCACCAAAACTGGCCACACTCCATGAAGCACTAACAAGCGCACTAGCCGAAACGAGCGCCCCGCCTTCAAACCGCTCACCGCAGGCAACAATCGCCAACGTATAAACAGACCCCGCAGCGGCCCCCAAAACAAAGAGCAAAGGCCACCGCAACCAGGGCGTCCCCACAGCAAAAGGCAACAAAGGCAACAACACAACGACGATCAGGCCCATCAACCCATGCACCCGCTCGCGCCCAAGCCGATCGGCGAGCCACCCGATGGGAAACTGCATCGTCGTATCGCCGAGCAACACAACCGAAGCAAACAGCACGGCCAGCTCGCTCCCAATCCCATGCCCCATCGCGAATAGCGGCAGCAACGACAGCGCAAGCGTATCGAACAACGCAAAAAAACCGGTCGCGATAATCAGCGCCGGCATCTTTGGCAACACATGCCGCCAACTCCCATGCGGCTCATGCAGATCCGATTTGTGCGGACTCGACCGGATGGCAAACAGCATCGGCAACGCGATCAGGAAAATCGCCCCGCAGATCGCAAACCGCCACGCCGTATAGTCCGCGATCTGGCTCACCAGCACGGGCCCGGACATCTGAAACAAGGTAAAGGTCGTCGCGTAGATGGCGACCACGCGCCCGCGATTGGAATCGTCCGCGAGTTCGTTGACCCACGCTTCGCCGATCGTGAACAGCAGCATGAGCGCCGCGCCGCACACCATCCGCAGCGCCGCCCACACCCACAGATTCGCGCAGGTCTGCATGAGCGCAGTGGCCGCCGCGACCGCAATCACCGATCCGACGATCACTTGCCGCGAGCCGAATCGCCCCGCGATCCACGCCGTGAGTGGCACGACGATCAGCCCGCCGAGCGCCTGCGCGGCAGTCAGCAGGCCGACGATGGCGCTGCCGTAACCGGCGTCGGTGAGGGCGAGGGCCGTGAGCGGCAGCGTCGCGCCGGAGCCCAGGCCGACCACGGCCACGCTCAGGATCAGCGCGAGGAAATCTCGGGTAAGGACGGTTTTCATCGGGCGCCATCCTACACTGCGCACGCGAAAAACGCGGCATGGGCTGCCGCGCTACGTCAGTCAATCAGCGCGTCCTCGCTCCGGGCTTCGAGCTTCAAGTCGAAACGTCCCGCTCAGGCGACCGACGTCGGCCCGTTGACCGCCACGCGGCGACGCGCGCGTCGCTCGAGCTGCGCCGAGACGAAGGTGAGCCCGAGCGCGGCGAGCGCCATCGCGAGCCCGACCCACGGCAGCGACGTCAACGGCGCGCCCGCGCTGATCGCCACGCCGCCGATCCACGCGCCGCTCGCATTGCCGAGGTTGAACGCGCCCTGGTTCAGCGTCGAGGCGAGGTTCGGCGCATGGCTCGCGCGATTGACGATGAGAATCTGCAGCGGCGGCACGATCGCAAACGCGAGCACGCCCCACACGAAAATGGTCGCCATCGCCGCGATCTGATCGTGCATCGTGAACGCGAACACGGCGAGCAGCACGCCGATCATCGCGAGCAGACTCAGCAGCGAGCGCATCAGCTTCCAGTCGGCGAGCTTGCCGCCGAGCGTGCTGCCCACCGTCAGCCCGAGGCCGAACAGCAGCAGCACGAAGGTCACTTCGTGCGGCGAGAATCCGCTCACGTCTTCGAGAATCGGCGTGATGTAGGTGAACACCGAGAACAGGCTCGCCGACGCCAGCACGCTCATGCCCAACACCATCAGCACCTGCGGATTCTTGAGCACGCTGAATTCGTGCACGAGGCTCGCCTTCTGCATTTCGATGTGCTTCGGCAGGCACACTTGCAGCGCGAGCGCCGCGAAGAGACCGATCACCGTCACGGCCCAGAACGTCGTGCGCCAGCCCGCAAGCTGACCGAGCGCGGTGCCGAGCGGCACGCCCAGCACGTTGGCGAGCGTGAGGCCCGTGAACATCAGCGCGATCGCCTGGGCGCGCCGGTTGGGCGCGACGAGTCCGGCCGCCACCACCGAGCCGATGCCGAAGAACGCGCCGTGACAGAACGCCGTGACGATGCGTGCGGCCATCAGGATCGAATAGGTCGGCGCCAGCGCACACAGCAGATTGCCGACGATGAAGATGCCGATCAGCCGCATCAACGCCGCCTTGCGCGGCACGTTGGCGATGGCGATCGCCACGATGGGCGCACCGAGCGTCACGCCCAGCGCGTACGCCGAGACCAGCATGCCGGCGGCCGGAATCGACACGGACAGATCGCGCGCGACGTCGGGCAGCAATCCCATGATGACGAATTCGGTGGTACCGATACCAAACGCGGCGACGGCAAGGGCAAGCAGGGGCAAGGGCATGGACGTGTGGGCCGGTTCTCGGCGGGGACGGCGTGGTCGGTTCGGTTCGCGAGGCCGGCGGTGAGCGGCTCGCGCGCTGTTTTTGTGCGACGGTCGTGCTGATTGTGCTGAACGTGCTGAATTTGGCGTACTGATTAAGCCAATGCCGAATTGTACTGAAATGCGCCGCGCCGCATCCGGCACGCTTTTCTTGCGTTCTTCTTACGCAACACGGCTCGCGACGGTGGTGTCTTGACGATTTCTTCAGGTTACGTCGATGGTGCGGCGCAGACGCGAGCCGCACCATGCTTTCACGATCCAGCCCGCGCCAGTCAAGGCTCCGCGCACGCGGGGCTCGCCGCCACGCCAGTTTGCGGCGCGGGCTGCATCGTCCGCGACGCGCATCGCGGGCCGGTTGGGGATGCGCGACTCTTTCCTGGAGCGATGACATGAACACCTTGAGCACCGTACGCATCGCGGTGGCCTGCTCGGCCGCCTTGCTGGCAGGACTTGCCTGGGCCGATTCGTCGACCGATACGACGTCGCCGCCGCCGTCGGCATCGCAGGACGTGGGCGGCACGCCCATGAACAACAGCGCGTCGGGCGCGCCCATCGCGCTCACGCACGCGCAGGTCTATCAGGACCTGGTGCGCTCCGAGCAGTCGGGCGAACGCGCGCGTCTGAACAACGACCTCTATCACGGTAACTGAAACGCGGTAACCAGGACGGCATCCGCTCGCAGCGGACGGCAGATCGGCGGCGGCCAGGCGCGCGGCGTTCAGCGCGGCTGGCTGCCGCCGATGTGCTTTTCGATCAGGCGCATGCGTCCGCCCGGACGATAGGGCGCGAACCACGGATTCGAGCGCAATTCGCAGAGCCGCGAACTGCGCTCGGCGAGCGCGGCGTCGAGCCAGTGATACATCGGCTCGGGTTGCGAGAGCCGCGCGTAGAGTTCGGCGAGCAGCAGCGGCGAGGTGTACTGGCAGCGCCGCCGTTCGAGCAGATCGTCGAGATACCAGTGCAGCACCGCGTCGTAACCGCCCGCATCCCATTGCGCGCGAATCGCCGCCGCGCGCGCGTGCTGGTCGCAGCGCACCAGCGCTTCCTCGGTCGCGTCGACGGCCTGCGCGTAGTGCTTTTTCACTTCGAACGCCGTCGCCAGCACCTGATAGACGAGCGGCGCATGCTCGCGATGGCCCGGCGACAGATACTCGCTCGCCACTTCCGCATGCTTGCCCGCGAGCACCATGCCGAACGCGCGCGAGCCCTGGAACGCGAGTGGATCGATCTTCTCCGCGCGCTCCAGCGCCGCGTGGCCTTCCGCGCGTCGGCCCGCCGCGAGTAGCAGGCGCGCGTAGAGCCGGTGCGCTTCCGGATAGCTCGGGTTGCGCTTGAGCGCTTCCTTGAAACCGGCTTCGGCGCGCGGCCAGTCCCACTCGAAAAAGTAGCGCACGGCGGCGAGCGCGTGATGCGCCTCGGGCAGATCGGGGTCGAGTTCGAGTGCGTTGTGGGCGAGCGCGCGCGCGAGCGGCCAGCCGTCGTCGGGTGCGTAGAGGCCGTGCACGACCGTCGATCCGTAATAGTTCGAGAGCCCCGCATAGCCGAGCGCGTAGTTCGGATCGCGTTCGATGGCCGCTTCGAAATAGGCGCGGCTGCGCGAAAAATCCTCGCCGTCGATGTTGTGATGCGCGCAGAACGCGGCGTCGAAATGCACGCGCCGATACCAGAAGTAGCGCCCGCGCACGTACGCGTCATGCGCCGCCGGATCGACGGGCAGACGACGCGCGAGCAGCGAGCGCTGCTGGTCGGACAGCGTGGAGGCCAGATCGTCGACGATGGCGGCCGCGACTTCCTTCGGCAGATCGAGCGCGCGCGGCGAAACCGGTTCGTGCGCGCGGCTCCAGATCTGCACTTCGTCGGCGCAACGAATCAGACGCGCGAGAATGCGCGCGCGCCGCGCGTCGCGCGTGAGCGAGCCTTCGAGCACATAGTCGAGCTTCAACTCGCGCGCGATTTCGCCGATGCTCTTCGCGGTGTCGCGATAACGCGCGGCCGTGGTGCGCGCGATCATGCGCAGACGGTCCGCGCCCAGCGCGCCGAGCGTCGCCGAGATCTCGTCGGCGAGCGCGCTGCACAGGCACTCCTCGCGACCGTCGCCGGTGAGGTTTGCAAACGGCAGCACCAGCACGCGCACGGCCGCGCGCGCGGCGGGCTCGTTCGACGGCGCGCTCGCAAAACGCGCGCCGTCGAGGCGATAGCCCTTGCCCTTCACGGTCACGAGATGGCGCGGCTTGAGCGGGTCGTCGGCGAGCGCGATGCGGATCTTGCGGATCGCCGTGTTGATGCCGTTCTCGGTGTCGCGATACGGATTGCCGTGCCACAGACGCTCGACGATATCGGCGCGCGAGATCAGTTCGCCGTGCCGCGACGCGAGCAGGATCAGCAGGTCCATCGGCAGGCGTTCGAGCCGCACGGCCTCGCCGTCGCGCCGAAGCTGATAACGCTCGACATCGAGCTCGAAATCCGCGAACCGGATGACGCGATCCGACGACATGGGATCACTCCCTGATGCGCGTGCGGGGTTGTTGTTCGCGTCGGCGTTTCGTCTGAGGATTGCCCGGAAGGAAGCGGGCCGATGCAGTGTGGCGGACGGCGCGGGCGGTGCATCGTGGCGACTGACAGTTTCAATTTAGCGCCTTGAACAAAGGCCTTCAAGAATCATGTGAGGTTAGATTTTCGCGCGCTCAAAGCGGTTCGCCGTGACGTCCCGCGCCTTGCGCGAAACGCGCGGCCATCGGCAGCCCTTCGTCGAGCACCGCGCGATAGCCGCCCGCGCCTTCGCGGCGCAACGCTTCGGCGAAGTCGTCGAGCGCGCTGTTGTCCCAGGCCGAGCGGCGATCGGCGAGCAGCGCGGCTTGCGGGAACGCAGCGAGCGTCGCCGCGAGCGCTTCGGCTTCGGCTTCGGCGCGCGCGCGTCCTTTTCCGACGACGCGATTCGCGAGACCGAAGTCGAGCGCCTCGCGCGCGTCGACGGCGCGGCCCGTGAGGATCAGATCGAGCGCGCGCGACAGACCGATCAGGCGCGGCAGACGCACCGTGCCGCCGTCGATCAGCGGCACGCCCACGCGGCGGCAGAACACGCCGAGCACGGCGTCTTCTTCGACGATGCGCAGATCGCAGAGCAGCGCGAGTTCGAGGCCGCCCGCGACGGCGTAGCCCGTCACGGCCGCGATGAACGGCTTCGCGAGCCGCATGCGCGTGGGGCCGAGCGGACCGGGCCCGCTGCCGTCTTCGCGCAGCGTGTTGCGTCGCGCGTCGTCGTTGAGCGCACCGAGATCGGCGCCC
>NZ_JAAGPN010000619.1:0-481 GCF_017104805.1 Paraburkholderia sp. Ac-20347
TGAGCGCCGACGGCCGCACGCCCGCCGCGCTCGCGGCGCTGCTCGCCGCGCAGGGTTTCGGCGCGACGCGCCTGAGCGTGTTCGAGCATCTGGGCGGTGCGCTCGAACGTCGCATCGAAGGCCGCGCCGATGCATGGCACGCGGACGAATGCGCCGCGCTCAATCTGGTCGCGTTCGAATGCGAGGCCGACGACGCCCGGCGCGCCGATGCCTGGACGCTCACGCCCGGCCTGCCCGACGACGCCTTCCTGCACGACGGCCAGCTCACCAAGCGCGATGTGCGCGCGCTTACGCTCGCGCGCCTCGCGCCGACGCCTGGCGCGCTGCTCTGGGACGTGGGCGCGGGCAGCGGCTCGATCGGCATCGAATGGATGCGCGCGCATCCCGCTTGCCGCGCGATCGCGATCGAAGCGAACGCGGAGCGTCAGCGCTTCATCGAGCACAACCGTAACGCGCTGGGCGTGCCCGCGCTGCAACTGGT
>NZ_JAAGPN010000620.1:0-244 GCF_017104805.1 Paraburkholderia sp. Ac-20347
GGCGTAGCATTAAAAAAAAAAAAAAAAAAAAAGAGAAAAAGCGAGGGAATAATAAAGAGAGTAAACACACTGGAAAGAGACATGAGGACGTGAATATGAGAGCTTCGATAGCAATGGCAGACTGTATTGCACAGAGATACGTTAGTCAAATGTGATGAAGTACTGTGCATGTCACAATGGTGAGTGTAACACCAAGACAGAGAATTATAAGACGTAGTAGCTGTATGTAGAAGTCTTATCACTA
>NZ_JAAGPN010000621.1:0-908 GCF_017104805.1 Paraburkholderia sp. Ac-20347
GCGCCGCTGGACGTGCCCGTGACCGAGGACAAGTTCCTTTTTCTTTCCGAAACCGGGGCTAAGGCTGTGCCGAACTGGGCGCTGCCGGACAACTTCAAGAATCACGGCAATTACGTCATCAGCCTCGCGAACGTGACGCGCTGGCTGGGTCAGCAGGCCGAGGCGCTGGGCGTCGAGATTTTCCCCGGCTTTCCGGCCGCCGAAGTGCTCTACAACGACGACGGTTCGGTCAAGGGCGTCGCGACCGGCAACATGGGCATCGGCAAGGATGGCGAGCCCACCGAGAATTTCCAGCTCGGCATGGAACTGCACGCGAAATACACGCTCTTCTGCGAAGGCGCGCGCGGGCATCTGGGCCGTCAGTTGAACGAGAAACTCAAGCTGGGCAAGGACGCCGATCCGCAGGTCTACGGCATCGGCATCAAGGAACTGTGGGAAATCGATCCCGCGAAGCATCAGCCGGGTCTCGTGATTCACACGGCCGGCTGGCCGCTCGAAAGCGATACGTACGGCGGCTCGTTTCTCTATCACATCGACAACAACCAGGTGATGGTGGGTTTTGTCGTCGGCCTCGCTTATACGAATCCGTATCTGTCGCCGTTCGAGGAATTCCAGCGCTACAAGACGCATCCGGCGATCCGCAAATATCTCGAAGGCGGCAAGCGTGTTTCGTATGGCGCGCGCGCAATGACCGCAGGCGGTTTGATGTCGCTGCCGAAACTCGTGTTTCCGGGCGGCGCGCTCGTCGGCGACGATGCGGGCTTTTTGAACGCGGCGCGTATCAAGGGCAGTCACGCGGCGATCAAGACCGGCATGCTCGCTGCGGAAGCGGCGTTCGACGCGGTGCAGGCCGGTCGCACGAGCGATGAACTCACGGCGTATCCGGAAGCGTTCAAGCAGTCGTGGCT
>NZ_JAAGPN010000622.1:0-828 GCF_017104805.1 Paraburkholderia sp. Ac-20347
CGCCGCGAGCGCCTCGCGCCAGCGCTGCACCTCTTCGGCGTAGAGATCGAAGATGCAGGGACTGCAGCCGCTCTGGCAGCAGTCGCCGTCGTTGGGCCGCTCGGGCGGTTCCGGGCGCGGGTCGTCCTCGGGACGCAAAGGCAAAGACATGGGGCGAACGTCGTAATGATTCGACGTCCAGTATACGGGAGCGCGCGTTTGCGCGTGCGGCGCCCCAAGGTCCGCACGCGCCCTCTCGTCAGCGACTAAATCGGTCTACGCAGCGCTACGCGCACTCATCCTCGCCCAACGAACGGCATCTTCGTGGCCATGATCGTCATGAACTGGACGTTCGCGGCCAGCGGCAGCTGCGCCATGTGCAGCACCGCATCGGCGACGAGTTCCACATCCATCAGCGGCTCCACGGCGATTTCGCCGTTCGCTTGCGGCACGCCGCGCGCCATGCGCTCGGCCATATCGGTGCCCGCGTTGCCGATGTCGATCTGCCCGCAGGCGATGTCGTAACGCCGTCCGTCGAGCGACACCGACTTCGTCAGCCCGGTGATGGCGTGCTTGGTCGCCGTGTACGCGATGCTGAACGGACGCGGCGCATGGGCCGAAATCGAACCGTTGTTGATGATGCGGCCGCCTTGCGGGCTCTGGCGCTTCATCAAGCCGAACGCCGCGCGCGTGCAGAGAAACACGCCGGTCAGGTTCGTATCGACCACGGCGCGCCAGTCTTCCACCGACAACTCGTCGATATCGACGGCCTTCGCGTTGCGCCCCGCATTGTTGAACAGCAGATCGAGGCGGCCATAGCGTTGGCGCACCGTGTCGAACAGCGCTTCG
>NZ_JAAGPN010000623.1:0-894 GCF_017104805.1 Paraburkholderia sp. Ac-20347
GTCGTGAGACAGTTCGGTCCCTATCTACCGTGGGCGTTGGAAATTTGAGAGGATCTGCTCCTAGTACGAGAGGACCAGAGTGGACGAACCTCTGGTGTTTCGGTTGTCACGCCAGTGCCATTGCCGAGTAGCTATGTTCGCATGGGATAACCGCTGAAAGCATCTAAGCGGGAAGCCCACCTTAAGATAAGATTTCCCTAAAGAGCCGTTGTAGACGACGACGTTGATAGGTTGGGTGTGGAAGTGTAGTGATACATGTAGCTAACCAATACTAATTGCTCGTTTGGCTTGACCATACAAAACCCAAGTGGTTTACCACTGAATGTGTTGATTGGTAATATGTAAGATGAACCTTAATCTTGATTTGGTAATAAACAGACTCATACAGCGTTGTTAATCCTTTTACGCTGACGACAATAGCAAGATGGAACCACCTGATCCCTTCCCGAACTCAGAAGTGAAACGTCTTAGCGCCGATGGTAGTGTGGTTCGCCCATGTGAGAGTAGGTCATCGTCAGCACCTTATTTTAAACCCCTCTTTGCAGAAGCAAAGGGTGGTTTCTGTTTGGGGGTTGATTAAGTCCAGTTTAGCGTTTTTAAAATTTTTTCAATGCCATCTTGATCATGGCGTGGGCAAATAATATGAGCATGTTGTTTTAACATGGGATGTGCGTTACCCATAGCGATGGCCGCTCCCACCAACGTAAACATTTCCATATCATTTAAGTCATCTCCAAAAGCTACCGCCCCTGATTTGGAGATATTTAGCTGATTTAATAGTCTTGCTATTGAGCGTGCTTTTGAACTTTGATAATCCAATACATCTACAGCGTACCGATGCCAACGAGTTGTTTTAATGTCAGGTGGTAGAATGATTTTCTCGGCTTCATGATC
>NZ_JAAGPN010000624.1:0-885 GCF_017104805.1 Paraburkholderia sp. Ac-20347
GGTCGCCGATGCCGCCGTGCGACGAAGGCGTATTCACGAGCACACGCGACGTCTTCAAACGTTTGCCGAACAGCGCGACGCGATCACGCTGATTGTCCTGATCCGTATACAGCACCGACGTGTGGCCAATGCCGCCGAGCTCGACGAGCGCTTCAGCAATTTCCACTGCGTGAGCGAAGTCGCGCGCGCGATACATGGCGAGCGTAGGCGACAGTTTCTCGTGGGCAAATGGTTCGTCTTCGCCGTATGACGTGACTTCAGCAATCAGGATCTTCGTATTCTCGGGCACGCTTACGCCCGCGATATCCGCAATGGTCACTGCCGATTGCCCGACGATATCGCCGTTGAGCCGACCGCCGACGATCAGGAAAGTGCCGACCGCGCCCGCTTCTTCCGGCGACAGCACATACGCGCCTGACTTCGCGAAGCGCTCGCGCACCGCGTCATAGATTTCATCCACGACGATCACCGATTGCTCCGACGCGCACACCACGCCGTTGTCGAATGTCTTCGACATCAGGATCGAAGCGACCGCGCGCTTGATGTCGCTGGTTTCGTCGATGACGGCAGGCGTATTGCCCGCGCCCACACCAATGGCCGGTTTGCCCGACGAATACGCGGCCTTCACCATGCCGGGGCCGCCCGTCGCGAGAATCAGGTTGATGTCGTCGTGCGTCATCAGATGATCGGACAGTTCGGCAGTCGGCGCATCGATCCAGCCGATGATATCGGCGGGTGCGCCTGCTGCAACCGCGCCGGCGAGCACGATGCGCGCGGCTTCACAGGTCGAGCGTCGCGCACGCGGATGCGGGCTGAAAATAATACCGTTGCGCGTCTTCAGCGCAATCAGCGCCTTGAAGATCGCCGTGGAGGTGGGATTCGTGG
>NZ_JAAGPN010000625.1:0-878 GCF_017104805.1 Paraburkholderia sp. Ac-20347
GCGCGAGCGTGCCCGGCGCGGGCAGCTCGCCCGCGATCGTGTCGAGCGCGCCGTGCCGCTTGGTGCGCCCCGGCGCAGGCAGGCAGCGCAGCAGCCCGACCGTGTACGGATGGCGCGCGTGCTCGAACACGTCGCGCGTCGCGCCTTCTTCGACGAGACGCCCCGCGTAAAGCACGCCGACGCGCTCGCACATGCGCCCGATCACGCCTAGGTCGTGGCTGATCAGCAGCACGGCCATGCCGAGTTCCGCGCGCAGTTGCGCGACCAGCGCGAGCACTTCGGCTTCGACGGTGGCGTCGAGGCCCGTGGTGGGTTCGTCGAGAATCAGCAGCGAGGGATTCGAGGCGAGCGCCATCGCGATCACCACGCGCTGCTGCATGCCGCCCGAGAGCTGATGCGGCCAGCTCGCCATCACGCGCGCCGGGTCGGCGATGCGCACGCGTTCGAGCATGGCGTGCGAGCGCGCGAGCGCCGCGGCGCGATCGATGTCGTCGTCGGCGGCCTCGAAGGCTTCGCTCAACTGGCGCGCGATGGTCAGCGACGGATTGAGCGCGCTCGCCGGATCCTGATAGACCATCGACACCTTGTGCGCGCGCAACGCGCGCAGACCTTCGCGGTCGAGCGTGAGCACGTCCTCGCCCGCGATGGCGATGCGTCCCGCCTTCACGCGGCCGTTGTGCGCGAGATAGCGCAGCGCCGCGAGCGCGACCGTCGACTTGCCGCAGCCCGATTCGCCGACGAGACCATACGCTTCGCCGCGCTTGATGCGCAGCGAGACGTCGGTGAGCACGTCGCGGTCCTTGCCGCGCACGCGGTACGCGACGGTGAGGCCGACGAGCGCGAGCGCGTCGTCGGCGCGCGGCGCGGTGAACGTGGCG
>NZ_JAAGPN010000626.1:0-872 GCF_017104805.1 Paraburkholderia sp. Ac-20347
GCGCTGCCCGTGCGCGAGAACCTGTCGCTGGCGAGCCTCGCGCGCTTCAGCCGCTTCGGCCTCGTCGATACGCGCCGCGAGACCGCGGCCGCACGCGCGCTGATCGACACGCTCGGCGTGCGCACGCCCGGCCCACACGCGCCCGTGAGCCATCTCTCGGGCGGCAACCAGCAGAAGGTCGCGCTCGGCAAATGGCTCGGGCGCGCGCAGGCCGGAGGCGGCGGCATCTACATCCTCGATGAACCGACCGTGGGCGTCGACGTGGGCGCGAAAGCGGACATCTATCGGCTCATCGACGAACTCGTGGCGCAAGGCGCGTCGGTGCTGATCTTTTCGAGCGATCTGCACGAACTGCTCGACGTGACCGATCGCGTGCTCGTGCTGGCACGCGGCGCGATCGTGCAGGACGTGGACTCGCAGACGGCCAGCACGCAGGATCTGCTCGCGTGGGCCACGCTCGCGCGCCGCCGCGCCGAGGCCGCGCCAACTCAGGAGAACGCCGCATGAACGGCAAGGTGATCGAGCGCCTCGACGCGCTGGGCGACAAGCCCGACGCACCGCGCGATATCGACGCGACGCGTCAGCCCGCCGGCGCGCAATTCTGGCTGCGCGGCGGCGCGGTGCTCGCGTTCGCGCTGGTATTCGCGGTGTTTGCGCTGACGTCGCCGCTCTTTCTCACGGTGGCGAATCTCGCCAATATCGTGCAGCAATCGGCGGTGGTCGGCGTGCTCGGGCTGGGGCTCACGGCCGTGCTGATCGGCGGCGGCGCGGATCCGATCAAGGGCGGCCTCGACCTTTCCATCGCCGCGAACATGGGCCTGTGCGCCGCCGTCTACGCGGTCACGCTGCGCGTCGGCGCGACGAGCGCCGAG
>NZ_JAAGPN010000627.1:0-871 GCF_017104805.1 Paraburkholderia sp. Ac-20347
TTGTTGGGCGGCCTGCCGGGCGCCCGCGGCCTGCGAGACCGGTTCGTGTGGGCGCGGCTGACCGGCGCGGCCCTGCTGTGGCTCACCGATGAAATCGTGCGCTTCGCCGCGCGCGCCGACGTGTTTTCCGCCCATCTGATCGCGACCGGCAGCGTGACCGCGCTTGTCGGCGTGCCCTTGCTCGTCGCGTTGCTGCCGCGTCTGCGCACGCGGCCCGACACCCATGCGCCCCACGCTCCGCACCACGATTCACGCGCGCCTCGCGCGCTGCCGCTGCTGTGGGCCGTGCTGCTGCCGCTCGTCTGCGTGCTTTCGCTGATGGTGTCGCGCAGCGCCGACGGCTGGAGCATCGCGACGCGCGCGCATATCGACGCCCTGCTGTTCTGGCGCGTGCCCCATCTCGTCGCGGCGCTGGCCGCCGGCAGTCTGCTCGCGACCGCGGGCACGCTGCTGCAACGCATGACCGCGAACCCGATGGCGAGCCCCGACCTGCTCGGCGTGGGATCGGGCGGCATGTTCGGCATGGTCGTCGTGCTGTTCCTGAGCCAGCGCATTGTTCCCGCCGCGCTGTTCGCGGGCTGCGTCGCCGGGGCGTTCTCGACGCTGATGCTGCTGCTCTGGTTCGGTCGGCGCGCGCGCTTCGCGCCCGAGCGTCTGCTGCTGGTCGGTATTTCGATCAGCGCGCTGTTTCAGGCGGTGGTCGGCGCGCTGATGTCGAGCGGCGACCCGCGCGCCGGCGTGCTCGTCGATCTGCTGATCGGCTCCACGTATTACGTCGCGCCCGGCATCGCATGGAGCATGGCCGCGCTGGCGCTGCTCGCGCTCGCCGTCGCGCCGCTCACCGCGCGCTGGCTCGGCACGCTCGCGCTCG
>NZ_JAAGPN010000628.1:0-565 GCF_017104805.1 Paraburkholderia sp. Ac-20347
GTCGCGTGAGATCGACGCGCGGGCGCTGCCAATTCGCGGGCGCGTGGTGATCGGCGGCGGGCTGCGGCGTCGGGATCGCGAAATCGGCATGACGTTGCGCGGCGTCGAGCAACGCGGCGGCGCCGTGCGAGGCGATCACGTCGCGCATGCGCAATTGATCGAGCGCGGCGAGATCGAGAAACGCATGCAGCAGCGCGCGGATCAGCGCCTGAACGTGCGTGGCGGCGATGACGCCGGGCGCGCCGTCGTCCGGGCAACCGGCGAGGCCGAACGCGAAACGCGTTGCGTCGCCTTCGCGCGTGGCCGCGAGCCAGATATCGTGCGGATGATCGAGCGCCGCGAGTGACTCGCCGCCGTCGATCAGCAGGGCGAATTTCGGCGACAGCGCGGCGAAGCGCGGCTCGTTTTGCAGCATCGCGACGAGCGGCGCGGCGAGCGTCGTGGTGTCGAACAGCGCGTGCGGATCGAGGCCCGCGAGCGGGCTCAGCATCAGATTGCGCAACTCGTCGGCGGCGCACAGATTCGCGGGCGTCTGCACGCCGTTCGCGGGGCCGAGGCCGCCGGC
>NZ_JAAGPN010000629.1:0-246 GCF_017104805.1 Paraburkholderia sp. Ac-20347
TGGGCGTATCATTAAAAAAAAAAATAACATCAAATTATATCATTTCACCTCTGTAGCTAGAACATGAATCTATTTGTATCAAGTGCTACTCTTCAGGATGGTGCCATAGTCAGCCAGTAAGTTGACCCTAGTAATATCGTAATGTTCAAGCGCCTTACACACCGTAGCACTGTGCATCACACGATGTCTAATTCAGCCTTACGCACTATCTATGATCGTACCATGATATTACACATACTAGTTATA
>NZ_JAAGPN010000630.1:0-729 GCF_017104805.1 Paraburkholderia sp. Ac-20347
GCGCGAACGCACCGGCTGGAGTTCGAACGCACGCCTCGCGTCCGTGCGCACGCGCGCGGAGGGGCGCGCGTCAGCCATTCGCCCGGCCGCCGCGATCCGCGCGATCGGCACGCTCGGCGCTTTCGCCCGCGCCCACGCGATAAGCGCCGAACAGCGCGAGGTAATCGGACGGATTGACCTGCGCGCCGCGCACGATAACTTCGAAGTGCAGATGCGGGCCGGTCGAGCGCCCCGTCGAACCGACGTCGGCGATATGCTCGCCCGGCAGCACGACATCGCCCGCCTTCACTTCGAGTTTCGAGGCGTGGCCGTAGCGCGTGACGAAGCCGTTGCCGTGATCGATCTCCACGGCGTTGCCGTAGCCCGCTTTCTGACCCGCGAAGATCACGCGGCCGCCCGCGGCGGCCAGGATCGGCGTGCCGGTGGGCGCGACGAGATCGATGCCCGGATGGAAGCTGAGCCGCTTCGAGAACGGATCGATGCGATTGCCGAACGGCGAGCCCAGGCGGCCGCCGTCGGTCGGCCTGCGGCCCGGATACGCCTGCAAGGCGACCTCGTGGAGCGCAACCGCGTGTTCGAGCGCGCCCAGCGTCGCGCTCATGCAATCGACCTCGCCGGCCACCGCGTGCGTGTTGGCCCGCCCCTCCGACGACTCCGCACAGCGACGCGGCGCGAGCGCGGGACCGCCCTCGCCGTCTTCGTCATCGTCGCCGGAATGCGCGTGAGCGG
>NZ_JAAGPN010000060.1:0-39085 GCF_017104805.1 Paraburkholderia sp. Ac-20347
GTCATGCCTGATGACCATAGCGAGTCGGTCCCACCCCTTCCCATCCCGAACAGGACCGTGAAACGACTCTACGCCGATGATAGTGCGGATTGCCCGTGTGAAAGTAGGTAATCGTCAGGCTTCTTATTGCGAAACCCCGGCCCTAAAAAGCCGGGGTTTTTGCTTTTCCGCTCTCCCTATAAGTGAGAGCGTTGTGGGTTCGGCGCCGAACAAAGTGCTTGACACGATTCGGAACTTACCCCATAATCATCAGTTCTCTACGGAGGGGTGCCCGAGTGGCTAAAGGGGGCAGACTGTAAATCTGTTGGCTTACGCCTACGTTGGTTCGAATCCAACCTCCTCCACCAGAATTCAGCTGAAGTTAAGTGTCGGGAATCGGCAGTAGTCGGAAAAACTTCGCGGGTGTAGCTCAATGGTAGAGCAGAAGCCTTCCAAGCTTACGACGAGGGTTCGATTCCCTTCACCCGCTCCAGCTACGCAATAAAGCAGTTCAGAGCAGTTTTTGCCCATGTGGCTCAGTGGTAGAGCACTCCCTTGGTAAGGGAGAGGTCGGCAGTTCGATCCTGCCCATGGGCACCAGCCGGTATCTAGCAGGCCTCCAGAGGCCTCGCATCGAGCAGGCAGCAGCAACCCAGTGATTGTTTGCGCGCCCCGCGCAACGTACGGAAAAATCCTCTTAGGAGTCGAAAATGGCCAAGGGTAAGTTTGAGCGGACCAAGCCGCACGTGAACGTGGGCACGATCGGTCACGTTGACCACGGCAAGACCACGCTGACGGCAGCTATCACGACGGTTCTGACCAAGAAGTTCGGTGGCGAAGCCAAGGCGTACGACCAGATCGACGCAGCGCCGGAAGAAAAGGCACGTGGTATTACCATCAACACCGCGCACGTCGAGTACGAAACGGCTAACCGCCACTACGCACACGTCGACTGCCCGGGCCACGCTGACTACGTGAAGAACATGATCACGGGCGCGGCACAGATGGACGGCGCGATCCTGGTTTGCTCGGCTGCTGACGGCCCGATGCCGCAAACGCGTGAGCACATCCTGCTGGCGCGTCAGGTTGGCGTTCCGTACATCATCGTCTTCCTGAACAAGTGCGACATGGTCGACGACGCCGAGCTGCTCGAGCTGGTCGAAATGGAAGTGCGCGAACTTCTGTCGAAGTACGACTTCCCGGGCGACGACACGCCGATCGTCAAGGGTTCGGCCAAGCTGGCGCTGGAAGGCGACACGGGCGAGCTGGGTGAAGTGGCGATCATGAGCCTGGCCGACGCGCTGGACACGTACATCCCGACGCCGGAGCGCGCAGTTGACGGCGCGTTCCTGATGCCGGTGGAAGACGTGTTCTCGATCTCGGGTCGTGGCACGGTGGTGACGGGTCGCGTTGAGCGCGGCATCGTCAAGGTCGGCGAAGAAATCGAAATCGTCGGTATCAAGCCGACGGTGAAGACGACCTGCACGGGCGTGGAAATGTTCCGCAAGCTGCTCGACCAGGGTCAGGCAGGCGACAACGTCGGTATCCTGCTGCGCGGCACGAAGCGTGAAGACGTCGAGCGCGGCCAGGTTCTGGCCAAGCCGGGTTCGATCACGCCGCACACGCACTTCACGGCTGAAGTGTACGTGCTGAGCAAGGACGAAGGCGGCCGTCACACGCCGTTCTTCAACAACTACCGTCCGCAGTTCTACTTCCGTACGACGGACGTGACGGGCTCGATCGAGCTGCCGAAGGACAAGGAAATGGTCATGCCGGGCGACAACGTGTCGATCACGGTGAAGCTGATCGCTCCGATCGCGATGGAAGAAGGTCTGCGCTTCGCAATCCGCGAAGGTGGCCGTACCGTCGGCGCCGGCGTCGTCGCGAAGATCATCGAGTAAGTTTTTGCCAGTCTCGTTGATCGACTAAGTGGTTTCGGGGTGGTGGTTACCATCACCCCAAATGGTTTAGGGGTATAGCTCAACTGGCAGAGCGTCGGTCTCCAAAACCGAAGGTTGGGGGTTCGATTCCCTCTGCCCCTGCCAACTTTACGCGCTACGGCGCGTTGTTCTTTAAGGTGTTATGGCGAATCCTTCCGTCGAAACTGTAAATACTTCCAGCGACAAGCTGATGCTTGCAGCAGGTGTATTGTTGGTTGTGGCCGGGTTCGTAGGGTTCTACTGGCTCGGTAGCCAGGAGTGGTATGTCCGCGGTGCAGCGCTTGCAGTTGGCGTGATCGCGGGGGTGGTAGTCGGTCTTCTCTCGGCGCCCGGCAAGAGCTTCATCGCGTTTGCCAAAGACTCGTACAAAGAAGTTCGCAAGGTCGTCTGGCCGACTCGTAAAGAGGCCACGCAAACGACGTTGGTCGTCTTCGGTTTTGTGCTGGTAATGGCCATCTTTCTGTGGGTTTGCGACAAATCCATCGAATGGGTGATTTTCTCGGCGATTCTGGGTTGGAAATGATATGAGCGATACACCGGCATCCCCGAGCGGAAAACGTTGGTATGTGGTGCACGCCTACTCCGGCATGGAGAAGAGCGTGCAACGTGCGCTTCAAGAGCGCATCGATCGTGCCGGCATGCAAGACAAGTTTGGCCAGATCCTCGTCCCGACTGAAGAAGTCGTCGAGGTGAAGGGCGGTCACAAGTCGGTGACCGAACGTCGTTTCTTCCCGGGATACGTCCTGGTCGAAATGGAAATGACGGACGAAACGTGGCACCTCGTGAAGAACACGGCAAAGGTGACCGGTTTTGTCGGCGGGGCGCGTAATCGCCCGAGCCCGATTTCGCCGCGCGAAGTCGAAAAGATCATGTCGCAGATGCAGGAAGGCGTTGAGAAGCCGCGCCCCAAGACCCTGTTCGAAGTCGGCGAGATGGTCCGCGTGAAGGAAGGTCCGTTCACGGACTTCAACGGCAGCGTCGAAGAAGTCAACTACGAAAAATCGCGCGTCCGGGTCTCCGTCACCATTTTTGGCCGCGCCACACCAGTCGAACTCGAATTCGGCCAGGTCGAAAAGCTGTAAATCGAATACGACGGATCGCATCTTTGGTGCGGTCCGTTTTTCCGCGCTTACGGTCCGCGTCATGGCCGTAGAGGAGCGCCAGTAGTCCAGTCGGCTGTAGAAGATGTTTGGTACAGCGAAGATTGGGTGACAGCGCGCTACCACTCACCCGAACGCTCACGCGTTCCAAAGAGGTTTTCAACATGGCAAAGAAAATCATCGGCTTTATCAAGCTGCAGATTCCTGCAGGTAAAGCCAACCCGTCGCCGCCGGTCGGTCCGGCACTGGGCCAACGCGGCCTGAACATCATGGAGTTCTGCAAGGCGTTCAACGCGCAGACTCAAGCTCTGGAACCGGGTCTGCCGATTCCGGTCGTGATCACCGCGTTCGCGGACAAGAGCTTCACGTTCGTTCTGAAGACGCCGCCGGCTACGGTTCTGATCAAGAAGGCAGCGAAGGTCGACAAGGGTTCGGCCAAGCCGCACACCGACAAGGTCGCTACGATCACGCGCGCGCAAGCCGAAGAAATCGCCAAGACCAAGATGCCGGACCTCACGGCAGCCGATATGGATGCAGCGGTCCGCACGATCGCTGGTAGCGCCCGCTCGATGGGCATCGTCGTGGAGGGCGTGTAAATGGCTAAGATTTCGAAGCGTCAAAAGGCTCTGGCCGCGAAGATCGATCGCCAGAAGCAATACGCAATCGTCGACGCACTGTCGCTCGTGAAGGAATGCGCAACGGCGAAGTTCGACGAGTCGATCGACGTCGCAGTCCAGCTCGGCATCGATGCGAAGAAGTCGGACCAGGTCGTTCGTGGTTCGGTCGTTCTGCCCGCAGGTACCGGCAAGTCGGTTCGCGTTGCTGTGTTCGCGCAAGGCGAGAAGGCTGAGCAGGCTAAGGCAGCTGGCGCGGAAATCGTCGGCATGGAAGACCTCGCCGAGCAGATCAAGGGCGGCAACCTGAACTTCGACATCGTGATCGCTTCGCCGGACACGATGCGTATCGTCGGTACGCTGGGTCAGATCCTCGGCCCGCGTGGCCTGATGCCGAACCCGAAGGTCGGTACGGTTACGCCGGACGTCGCCACCGCGGTCAAGAACGCGAAGGCTGGTCAGGTGCAATTCCGTGTCGACAAGGCCGGTATCATCCACGCGACCATCGGCCGTGCATCGTTCGAGCCGACCGCGCTGCGCAGCAACCTCGACGCGCTCCTCGAAGCGCTGACGAAGGCCAAGCCGGCAACGAGCAAGGGCGTGTACCTGCGCAAGATCGCTGTTTCGAGCACGATGGGCGTTGGCGTTCGCGTCGACCAGTCGTCGCTGGCAGCCTGATTGCCGCGGTAAGCGTCGCAACAAGTTTTGCCGCGCTGAAGTCTGGAACGTAGCTTGCTACCCAGATCGCAGTGCGGATTTAAAGGGCTTTGGGCGGTTGTGCAGCGGCAGTTTGCGCGGCACAACCGGTTGTCAAAGACCGTTGGCGGAAGTGCAGTCGTTGGGTGCTTCCTTAATGCAAAGCCAACGCAGATGGCGAACCCGAAAAAGTTTTGAAGTGCTGATGTGAGCTGAACCAGGTGGAAACGCCTGAAGATGCAAACTGATTTACTCCGGACTGGTCGGTCGCCGTTGTTGAACGCGGCATCTGGCGCAATCGCGTTGGGTGTCGAATCTGGAGGTTAACCGTGCCACTGAACAAAGAAGGTAAGCAGGCCGTCGTGGCTGAAGTCTCCGCGCAAGTCGCGAAGGCTCAGACCATGGTGCTGGCCGAGTATCGTGGAATCGCGGTTGGCGATCTGACCAAGCTGCGCGCGAAAGCGCGTGAGCAGCAGGTGTACCTGCGCGTGTTGAAGAACACGCTGGCGCGTCGCGCTGTCGAAGGTACCCCGTTTGCTCCGCTGGCAGAGCAGATGACTGGCCCCCTGATCTACGGCATCTCGGAAGATGCAATTGCTGCAGCGAAGGTCGTGAACGACTTCGCGAAGAGCAATGACAAGTTGGTCATCAAGGCTGGTTCCTACGAAGGCAAGGTGATGGACGTGGCAGGCGTGCAAGCGCTGGCCAACATCCCGAGCCGCGAAGAACTGCTCTCGAAGCTGCTGTTCGTTATGCAAGCTCCTGTCTCCGGCTTCGCGCGTGCACTCGCCGCGCTGGCAGAGAAGAAGCAAGCAGAAGCTGCTTAAGTTCAAGCAGCAGACGAACAAGCAAGAGCAAGCGAAGATCGCTAGCTGTTTCCGAATTCAAATCTGGAGTAATTTCAAATGGCAATCGCAAAAGAAGACATCCTCGAAGCCGTTGGCTCGATGTCGGTTCTCGAACTGAACGAACTGGTCAAGGCATTCGAAGAGAAGTTTGGCGTGTCGGCAGCTGCTGTGGCAGTCGCTGGCCCGGCAGGCGGCGGCGCAGCTGCTGCAGCTGAAGAGCAGACCGAATTCACGGTCAACCTGCTCGAAGCAGGCGCGAACAAGGTTTCGGTCATTAAGGCCGTTCGTGAACTGACGGGTCTCGGCCTGAAGGAAGCGAAGGACCTGGTCGACGGTGCACCGAAGCCCGTGAAGGAAGCGGTGCCCAAGGCTGCTGCTGAAGAAGCGAAGAAGAAGCTGGAAGAAGCCGGCGCGAAGGCTGAAATCAAGTAAGTTTCAGCGCGCTGTGCGAAGGCTGGCGGTTTTTACACCGCCGGCCTTTTTGTGCTTTGTGGGGACTGCGTTTTTGTGTTCGATTTTTAGGAGTCGGAGGCAGGATGCGGGACCCAGAAGCCAAAGAAAAACGTCTTGTTCAGGGTGAGTGCCAGAACGGCATGAAGGACATCCAGACGCACGACGCTTCTCTTTGTCTTCTGAAGCGACTGCAGAAGGCAAGTTTGGTCGGGCAGCGGGTAAGTTATGACAAGCCCAAATCCGCTGCCGTCAGCCAGCGGTTGGTAGAGGCCAACCACCAAGCTTCCAAGGCTCGCGAAGCCATCGGGTCTCAGTCGGTGAACACTCGGGTCGTCCTACCCGCCGTGATTCGGAGATCGTATGCAATATTCCTTCACCGAGAAGAAGCGTATTCGCAAGAGTTTCGCGAAACGCCCCATCGTTCACCAAGTTCCTTTCCTGCTGGCTACCCAGCTTGAATCATTCAGCACGTTCCTGCAAGCAGAAACGGCGAGCGCCCAGCGCAAGTCGGAAGGTCTGCAAGCAGCGTTTTCGTCTGTTTTTCCTATTGTTTCCCATAACGGCTTTGCTCGTCTAGAGTTCGTCAGCTACATGCTGTCGCCGCCGGCATTCAACATCAAGGAATGCCAGCAGCGCGGTCTGACGTACTGCTCGGCGCTGCGCGCGAAGGTGCGCCTCGTCCTGCACGACAAAGAATCGCCGAGCAAGCCGGTCGTCAAGGAAGTGAAGGAACAGGAAGTGTACATGGGCGAAATTCCGCTCATGACGCCGACCGGTTCGTTCGTCATCAACGGCACCGAGCGTGTGATCGTCTCGCAGCTGCACCGTTCGCCTGGCGTGTTCTTCGAACACGACAAGGGCAAGACGCACAGCTCGGGCAAACTGCTGTTCTCCGCTCGTATCATTCCTTACCGTGGTTCGTGGCTCGATTTCGAGTTCGACCCGAAGGACGTGCTGTACTTCCGCGTCGACCGCCGCCGCAAGATGCCGGTCACGATCCTGCTGAAGGCCATCGGCCTCACGCCGGAACAGATCCTCGCGAACTTCTTCGTGTTCGATAACTTCACGCTGATGCCGGAAGGCGCGCAGATGGAGTTCGTGCCGGAGCGTCTGCGTGGTGAAGTCGCGCGCTTCGACATTTCGGATCGCGAAGGCAAGGTCATCGTCCAGAAGGACAAGCGCATCAACGCGAAGCACATTCGCGACCTCGAAAGCGCCAAGACCACCTACATTTCGGTCCCCGAAGACTATCTGCTCGGCCGCGTTCTGGCGAAGAACGTCGTCGACGGCGACACGGGCGAAGTGATCGCGAACGCGAACGACGAAATCACCGAAGGTGTGCTCGACAAGCTGCGCGAAGCGAAGATCAAGGACATCCAGACGCTCTACACGAACGATCTGGACCAGGGTCCGTACATCTCGTCGACACTGCGTATCGACGAAACCGCCGACAAGACGGCCGCGCGCATCGCGATCTACCGCATGATGCGTCCGGGCGAGCCGCCGACCGAAGAAGCGGTCGAGGCCCTGTTCAACCGCCTGTTCTACAGCGAAGAAGCGTACGACCTCTCGAAGGTGGGTCGTATGAAGTTCAACCGCCGCGTGGGCCGTGACGAAATCGTCGGCCCGATGACGCTGCAGGACGACGACATCCTCGCGACGATCAAGATCCTCGTCGAGCTGCGCAACGGCAAGGGCGAAGTGGACGACATCGACCACTTGGGCAACCGTCGCGTGCGTTGCGTCGGCGAACTGGCGGAAAACCAGTTCCGCGCCGGTCTCGTGCGTGTCGAACGTGCAGTCAAGGAACGCCTCGGCCAGGCCGAAAGCGAAAACCTGATGCCGCACGACCTGATCAACTCGAAGCCGATTTCGTCGGCGATTCGCGAGTTCTTCGGTTCGTCGCAGCTGTCGCAGTTCATGGACCAGACCAACCCGCTGTCGGAAATCACCCACAAGCGCCGCGTGTCGGCACTTGGCCCGGGCGGTCTGACGCGCGAGCGCGCTGGCTTTGAAGTCCGCGACGTGCACCCGACCCACTACGGCCGCGTGTGTCCGATTGAGACGCCGGAAGGTCCGAACATTGGTCTGATCAACTCGCTCGCTCTGTACGCGCACCTGAACGAATACGGCTTCCTCGAAACGCCGTATCGCAAGGTCGTGGACAGCAAGGTGACCGACCAGATCGACTACCTGTCGGCAATCGAAGAAGGCCGTTACGTGATCGCTCAGGCGAACGCGGCAGTGGCCGACGACGGCACGCTGACCGACGAACTCGTCTCGTCGCGTGAAGCGGGCGAAACGCTGATGGTCACGCCGGACCGCATCCAGTACATGGACGTGGCGCCGTCGCAGATCGTCTCGGTGGCTGCTTCGCTGATTCCGTTCCTCGAGCACGATGACGCGAACCGCGCACTGATGGGTTCGAACATGCAGCGTCAGGCCGTGCCTTGCCTGCGTCCGGAAAAGCCGGTCGTCGGTACGGGTATCGAGCGTACGGTTGCGGTCGACTCGGGTACGACGGTTCAGGCGCTGCGTGGCGGCGTGGTGGATTACGTCGACGCGGGCCGTATCGTGATTCGCGTGAACGACGATGAAGCCGTCGCCGGTGAAGTCGGCGTGGACATCTACAACCTGATCAAGTACACGCGTTCGAACCAGAACACGAACATCAACCAGCGTCCGATCGTGAAGATGGGCGACTGGGTGTCGCGTGGCGACGTGCTGGCTGACGGCGCATCGACCGATCTGGGCGAGCTCGCGCTCGGCCAGAACATGCTGATCGCGTTCATGCCGTGGAACGGCTACAACTTCGAAGACTCGATCCTGATCTCGGAGAAGGTCGTGGCCGACGATCGCTACACGTCGATCCACATCGAAGAACTGAATGTCGTTGCACGCGACACGAAGCTCGGACCGGAAGAAATCACGCGCGACATTTCGAACCTCGCGGAAGTGCAGCTTGGCCGTCTCGACGAGTCGGGCATCGTGTACATCGGCGCGGAAGTCGAAGCGGGCGACGTGCTCGTGGGCAAGGTCACGCCGAAGGGCGAAACCCAGCTCACGCCGGAAGAAAAGCTGCTGCGCGCGATCTTCGGCGAGAAGGCTTCGGACGTGAAGGACACGTCGCTGCGCGTGCCGTCGGGCATGAGCGGCACGGTCATCGACGTGCAGGTGTTCACGCGCGAAGGCATCACGCGCGACAAGCGCGCGCAACAGATCATCGACGATGAACTGAAGCGTTATCGCCTCGACCTGAACGACCAGCTGCGTATCGTGGAAGGCGACGCGTTCCAGCGTCTCGCGCGCATGCTCGAGGGCAAGGTCGCGAACGGCGGTCCGAAGAAGCTCGCGAAGGGTACGAAGATCGATCAGGCTTACCTGAGCGACCTCGACCACTACCACTGGTTCGACATCCGCCTCGCGGACGAAGAAGCAGCGGCGCAGCTCGAAGCGATCAAGAACTCGATCGAAGAAAAGCGTCACCAGTTCGATCTGGCGTTCGAAGAGAAGCGCAAGAAGCTCACGCAAGGCGACGAACTGCCGCCGGGCGTGCTGAAGATGGTCAAGGTGTACCTCGCCGTCAAGCGTCGTCTGCAGCCTGGCGACAAGATGGCAGGCCGTCACGGTAACAAGGGTGTCGTGTCGAAGATCGTGCCGATCGAAGACATGCCGTACATGGCCGATGGCCGTCCGGCCGACGTCGTGCTGAACCCGCTGGGCGTTCCGTCGCGGATGAACGTGGGTCAGGTTCTCGAAGTGCACCTCGGTTGGGCCGCGAAGGGTCTGGGCTGGCGTATTGGCGAAATGCTCGCGCGTCAGACCAAGATTGCAGAGCTGCGTGAGTTCCTCACGAAGATCTACAACGAATCGGGCCACAAGGAAGACCTCGACAGCTTCAGCGACGACGAAATCTTCGAACTCGCGAAGAACCTGCGCGAAGGCGTGCCGTTCGCAACGCCGGTGTTCGACGGTGCGACCGAAGAGGAAATGGGCAAGATGCTCGATCTGGCTTACCCGGACGACATCGCCGCGAACCTCGGCATGACGCCGTCGAAGAACCAGGTGCGTCTGTACGACGGCCGCACGGGCGAGATGTTCGAGCGCACCGTGACCGTGGGTTACATGCACTACCTGAAGCTGCACCACCTTGTCGACGACAAGATGCACGCGCGTTCGACGGGTCCGTACTCGCTCGTCACGCAGCAGCCGCTGGGTGGTAAGGCGCAGTTCGGTGGCCAGCGCTTCGGTGAAATGGAAGTGTGGGCGCTCGAAGCGTATGGCGCTTCGTACGTGCTGCAAGAAATGTTGACGGTGAAGTCGGACGACGTGAACGGCCGGACGAAGGTGTACGAAAACCTCGTCAAGGGCGACCACGTGATCGATGCAGGCATGCCGGAATCCTTCAATGTGCTGGTGAAGGAAATCCGTTCGCTCGGTATCGACATCGACCTCGACCGCAACTAATCGGACTACGGAGAGAAGGCAATGAAAGCTCTGCTCGATCTATTCAAGCAAGTCCAACAAGAAGAAGTTTTTGACGCGATCAAGATCGGTCTGGCCTCGCCGGACAAGATCCGCTCGTGGTCGTTCGGTGAAGTGAAGAAGCCGGAGACCATCAATTACCGTACGTTCAAGCCGGAACGCGATGGTCTGTTCTGCGCGAAGATCTTCGGGCCGATCAAGGACTACGAGTGCCTGTGCGGCAAGTACAAGCGCCTGAAGCACCGTGGCGTGATCTGCGAGAAGTGCGGCGTTGAAGTCACGCTGGCGAAGGTGCGTCGCGAACGCATGGGCCACATCGAACTGGCCTCGCCGGTCGCGCACATCTGGTTCCTGAAGTCGCTGCCGTCGCGTCTGGGCATGGTGCTCGACATGACGCTGCGCGACATCGAACGCGTGCTGTACTTCGAAGCCTATGTGGTGATCGAACCGGGCATGACGCCGCTGAAGGCGCGTCAGATCATGACCGAAGAGGATTACTACAATAAGGTCGAAGAGTACGGTGACGAATTCCGCGCCGAGATGGGCGCGGAAGGCGTACGTGAACTGCTGCGTGCGATCAACATCGACGAACAGGTCGAAACGCTGCGCACCGAGCTGAAGAACACCGGCTCGGAAGCGAAGATCAAGAAGTACGCGAAGCGCCTGAAGGTGCTCGAGGCCTTCCAGCGTTCGGGCATCAAGCCCGAATGGATGGTGCTCGAAGTGCTGCCGGTGCTGCCGCCCGAACTGCGTCCGCTGGTGCCGCTGGACGGTGGCCGCTTCGCCACTTCGGACCTGAACGACCTGTATCGCCGCGTCATCAACCGTAACAACCGTCTGAAGCGTCTGCTCGAGCTGAAGGCGCCGGAGATCATCGTCCGCAACGAAAAGCGGATGCTCCAGGAAGCGGTTGACTCGCTGCTCGATAACGGCCGTCGCGGCAAGGCGATGACGGGCGCGAACAAGCGTCCGCTGAAGTCGCTCGCCGACATGATCAAGGGTAAGGGCGGTCGCTTCCGTCAGAACCTGCTGGGTAAGCGCGTCGACTACTCGGGCCGTTCGGTCATCGTGGTGGGTCCGACGCTCAAGCTTCACCAGTGCGGTCTGCCGAAGCTGATGGCGCTCGAACTGTTCAAGCCGTTCATCTTCAACAAGCTGGAAACGATGGGCGTCGCGACGACCATCAAGGCTGCGAAGAAGGAAGTCGAGAACCAGACGCCGGTGGTGTGGGACATCCTCGAAGAGGTGATCCGCGAGCATCCGGTCATGCTGAACCGTGCACCGACGCTTCACCGTCTTGGCATTCAGGCTTTCGAGCCGGTGCTGATCGAAGGTAAGGCAATCCAGCTGCACCCGCTCGTTTGCGCGGCGTTCAACGCCGACTTCGACGGTGACCAGATGGCTGTTCACGTGCCGCTGTCGCTCGAAGCGCAGATGGAAGCGCGCACGCTGATGCTGGCGTCGAACAACGTCCTGTTCCCGGCCAACGGCGATCCGTCGATCGTGCCGTCGCAGGATATCGTGCTGGGCCTGTACTACGCCACGCGTGAAGCGATCAACGGCAAGGGCGAAGGCATGACGTTCACGGGCGTGTCGGAAGTCCTCCGCGCGTACGAGAACAAGGAAGTCGAGCTGGCTTCGCGCGTGAACGTGCGTATCACCGAAATGGTCCACAACGAGGACAAGTCGGAAGGCGCACCGGCATTCGTGCCGAAGATCTCGCTGTACGCGACGACGGTTGGCCGTTCGATCCTGTCGGAAATCCTTCCGCCGGGTCTGCCGTTCTCGGTGCTGAACAAGCCGCTGAAGAAGAAGGAAATCTCGCGTCTGATCAACACCGCGTTCCGCAAGTGCGGTCTGCGTGAAACGGTGATCTTCGCCGACCAGCTGATGCAGTCGGGTTTCCGTCTGGCAACGCGCGCCGGTATTTCGATCTGCGTGGACGACATGCTCGTGCCGCCGCAGAAGGAAACCATCGTCGGCGAAGCCGCGAAGAAGGTGAAGGAATACGACCGTCAGTACATGTCGGGTCTCGTCACCGCGCAGGAACGCTACAACAACGTGGTCGACATCTGGTCGAACACGTCGGAAGCGGTCGGCAAGGCGATGATGGAGCAGCTCGCGACGGAACCGGTGGTCGACCGTGACGGCAAGGAAACGCGTCAGGAATCGTTCAACTCGATCTACATGATGGCCGACTCGGGCGCGCGGGGTTCCGCAACCCAGATTCGCCAGCTGGCGGGTATGCGCGGCCTGATGGCGAAGCCGGACGGCTCGATTATCGAAACGCCGATTACCGCGAACTTCCGCGAAGGTCTGAACGTGTTGCAGTACTTCATCTCGACCCACGGTGCACGTAAGGGTCTGGCTGATACGGCACTGAAGACCGCGAACTCGGGTTACCTGACGCGTCGTCTCGTCGACGTGACGCAGGATCTCGTGGTCGTCGAAGAAGATTGCGGCACGTCGAACGGCGTGGCGATGAAGGCACTCGTGGAAGGCGGTGAAGTCGTCGAAGCGCTGCGCGACCGTATTCTCGGCCGCGTTGCGGTGGCGGACGTCGTCAATCCTGAAACCCAGGAAACGATCTACGCTTCGGGCGACCTGCTCGACGAAGACGCAGTCGAAACGATCGAAAGCCTCGGCATCGACGAAGTGCGCGTGCGCACGCCGCTGACCTGCGAAACGCGTTACGGTCTGTGCGCTTCGTGCTATGGCCGCGACCTGGGTCGTGGCTCGCGCGTGAACGTCGGCGAAGCCGTCGGCGTGATCGCAGCACAGTCGATCGGCGAACCGGGCACGCAGCTCACGATGCGTACGTTCCACATCGGTGGTGCGGCATCGCGTGCAGCAGTGGCCTCGTCGGTTGAAGCCAAGTCGAACGGTACGGTCCGCTTCACGGCGACGATGCGTTACGTCACGAACGCGAAGGGCGAGCAGATCGTCATTTCGCGCTCGGGCGAAGCCATCATCGCCGACGATCACGGCCGCGAGCGCGAGCGTCACAAGGTGCCGTACGGCGCGACGCTGCTGCAACTCGACGGCGACGCGATCAAGGCCGGTACGCAGCTCGCCACGTGGGATCCGCTGACGCGCCCGATCATCACCGAGTACGGTGGTACGGTGAAGTTCGAAAACGTCGAAGAAGGCGTGACGGTTGCCAAGCAGATCGACGATGTGACGGGTCTGTCGACCCTCGTCGTGATCGACGTGAAGCGCCGCGGTTCGCAGGCTTCGAAGAGCGTGCGTCCGCAGGTCAAGCTGCTCGACGCGAACGGCGACGAAGTCAAGATCCCGAACACCGAGCATTCGGTGCAGATCGGCTTCCAGGTCGGCGCTCTGATCACGGTGAAGGACGGTCAGCAAGTGCAGGTCGGTGAAGTGCTCGCACGTATCCCGACTGAAGCGCAGAAGACGCGTGACATTACCGGTGGTCTGCCGCGTGTGGCGGAACTGTTCGAAGCACGTTCGCCGAAGGACGCAGGTATCCTGGCGGAAGTCACGGGTACGACGTCGTTCGGTAAGGACACGAAGGGCAAGCAGCGTCTCGTTATCACGGACCTCGAAGGCAATCAGCACGAGTTCCTGATCGCGAAGGAAAAGCAGGTTCTGGTTCACGATGCACAGGTCGTCAACAAGGGCGAAATGATCGTGGACGGCCCGGCCGATCCGCACGACATCCTGCGTCTGCAGGGTATCGAAGCGCTGTCGCGTTACATCGTGGACGAAGTGCAGGACGTGTACCGTCTGCAGGGCGTGAAGATCAACGACAAGCACATCGAAGTGATCGTGCGTCAGATGCTCCGTCGTGTTCAGATCACCGACAACGGCGATACGCGTTTCATCCCTGGCGAACAAGTCGAGCGTTCGGACATGCTCGACGAGAACGACAAGATGATCGCGGAAGACAAGCGTCCGGCGACGTACGAGAACGTGCTGCTCGGTATCACGAAGGCATCGCTCTCGACCGACTCGTTCATCTCGGCGGCATCGTTCCAGGAAACGACCCGCGTGCTGACCGAAGCGGCGATCATGGGCAAGCGCGACGATCTGCGTGGCCTGAAGGAAAACGTGATCGTCGGCCGTCTGATTCCGGCCGGTACGGGTCTCGCGTTCCACAAGGCGCGCCGTGCGAAGGAATCGTCGGATCGCGAGCGTTTCGACCAGATCGCAGCGGAAGAAGCGTTCGACTTCGGTGCACCGGAAACCCCGGCTGCCGAAGTGCCGGAACAGCCGCATACGACGGACGAGTAAGCAGGAGGGCGGCGCAAGCCGCCTGATGCTCCGCTCGTGCGCCATGCGCACCCCAAAAAGCCGTCTGGTTCACGCCAGACGGCTTTTTTTATGGGCCTTTCTCGGGCTGGCGGGCGCAGCGGTTCGTAGTGCCTGGTATTGCATTCACGGGTTACGTGCACGGCGTGCGCGCGACGCGGCGAGGCATTGCCTGGCCGCTGCATGTGCGACCCCGCGCCGCACCGCTGGCGCGGTCGCTGCGCGTGTTAGCGGCGCGTGCTAACGTAGCGCGCCAAGTCTGTCGGCGTACGAACTTTCGCGGCGCGCCGGCAGCAATTTTCTGAATCTGGAGGCGGTAATCATGTGGGTCGTTGGTGTCGGTCTCATCCTGAATCTGGTGGCGTGCATCGCCGACTTTTCGCATCTGCTGCATCACGTCGGAAACCAGGAGGCCGCCATGTTCTTCGCGACCTTCCTCGTGATGTGGGCATTCCTGATCATCGGTTACATCATGCAGCTGGCGCGCAAGGTGAAAATGGGCGCGGTACTGCTCGTGCTCGGCTCGCTGCTGCTCGTGGTCGGCAGTTTCGTGCAGCTGCCCTTTGGCGCGCTTGTGATGCTGTCGGTGGTCGCGGCCATCGTGACGATCGTCGGTGCGCTGCGCGTCGCGCAGAAGCGCGCCTGAGTCCGCGCGCTTCGCTTGCCGCGGGCGCGGGTTCTCCGCGCTCGCCGCGTCGCGGATTCATTGATTCGCTGATTCGTAGACAGCGTGCGCACCGTGCGCACGCGCGTTTCAATCGCGTATTTGTCGTCTATTGCTCGCGTAGTCTTCGCGCGGTTCTGCGCAGTTCTTCCCCGTTTTCCCTCCGCTCTTTTCCGCTGGATTCGTGACGGATTCCTGGCCCGATGGCCAATCTTCACGGTTGCGGCGGTCAAGGCGCGTCCGGGTTGGTAAAATCCGGTCCACCGCCTCCGCTTCACGCCTCCTCCTTACGTCGCCGCCTTCATGTCCCGTTCGCTCGAAATTCTCAACGAAGTCTTCGGTTATCCCGTCTTCAGAGGGCAACAAGCCGAGATCGTCGAGCATGTCGCAGGCGGCGGCGATTCGCTGGTGCTCATGCCCACGGGCGGCGGCAAGTCGCTCTGCTACCAGATTCCGGCGCTGGTGCGCCACGAGGCCGGGCTCGGCGCCGGCATCGTGGTCTCGCCGCTGATCGCGCTGATGCAGGACCAGGTGGCCGCGCTGACCGAAGTCGGCGTGCGCGCGGCGTATCTGAATTCGACGCTCACCGGCGCCGAGGCGGCCGCCACCGAGCGCGCACTGCGCGAAGGCGACCTCGATCTGCTCTACGTGGCGCCCGAGCGTCTGATGACGTCGCGCTTTCTCGAACTGCTCGAGCGCACGCGCATCGGCCTGTTCGCGATCGACGAGGCGCACTGCGTGTCGCAATGGGGGCACGATTTCCGCCCCGAGTACATCCAGCTTTCGGTCCTGCACGAGCGCTTCCCGAACGTGCCGCGCATCGCGCTCACGGCCACCGCCGACGCGATCACGCGCGACGAGATCATGCACCGCCTCGCGCTCGACGACGCGCGCGTGTTCGTGTCGAGCTTCGACCGGCCGAACATCCGCTACCGCATCGTCGAAAAGGACAACGCGCGCACGCAGCTGCTCGATTTCATCCGCGCGGAGCACACGCGCGCCGACGGCACGACCGACGCGGGCGTGGTCTATTGCCTGTCGCGCCGTAAGGTCGAGGAAACCGCGGAGTGGCTGAAGGGGCAGGGCGTGCGCGCGCTGCCGTATCACGCCGGCATGGAATTCGAGGTGCGCCAGAAGCATCAGGAGCTGTTCCAGCGCGAAGAGGGCGTGGTGATGTGCGCGACCATCGCGTTCGGCATGGGCATCGACAAGCCGGACGTGCGCTTTGTCGCGCATCTGGACTTGCCCAAGAGCGTGGAAGGCTACTACCAGGAAACCGGCCGCGCGGGCCGCGACGGGCTGGCGGCCAATGCCTGGATGGCTTATGGCCTCGGCGATGTGGTGCAGCAGCGCAAGATGATCGACGAGTCCGATGCCGACGAGCAGCACAAGCGCGTGCAGACGGGCAAGCTCGACGCGCTGCTCGGCCTGTGCGAAACGGCCACCTGCCGGCGCGTGCGCCTGCTCGCTTACTTCGGCGAGGAGAGCAAGCCCTGCGGCAACTGCGACACCTGCATCGAGCCGCCCGCCACCTGGGACGCTACGCGCGAGGCGCAAATGGCGCTCTCGTGCGTGTTTCGCGCGCAGCGCGCGAGCGGCTTCAATTTCGGCGCGGGCCACCTGATCGACATTCTGCGCGGCAACCGCAACGAGAAGATCATGCAGCGCGGCCACGAGAAGATCTCGACCTTCGGGATCGGCGCGGCGCTGTCCGAGGCCGAATGGCGCGGCATCTTCCGTCAGCTGGTGGCGTTCGGCTATCTGACCGTCGATCACGAGGGCTTCGGCGCGCTCGTGCTCACGGAGGCGAGCAAGGCCGTGCTCAAGGGCGAGCAGCACGTCACGATGCGCCGCTATGTGAAGCCCACGCGCACGCGTACGTCGTCGAGCCGCACCAGCGAGCGCGCCGATCCGACCGTGGGCATGAGCCCGCGTCAGCGCGCGCGCTGGGAGCGCCTGCGCCTGTGGCGCACCGATACGGCCAAGAGCGAGGGCGTGCCCGCCTACGTGATCTTCCACGACGCCACGCTGGCGGAAATCGCCCGCAACGGTCCCGAATCGGTCGACGATCTGCGCGATATTCCGGGCATCGGCGCGCGCAAACTCGAGCGCTTTGGCGAGGAACTCGTCGAGGTCGTCGGCGACGAGTAAGCGGCTCGCTGGCGCCGGACTCACGACTGGTGCGAAGCCGTTGAGCTGTGAGCGCACCGGTCGTATTTGCGTCCTGGTGCGTCCGAGCCGCGCCGTAATTGGCCATGCGCCTTTTTCGCTTTCTCCAGCGCTGCAATTTACCGGTGAGCACGCGTTTTATCCTCGCCGCACCGCAACACGCCACACACTTCTTCCGTGCTCCGAAATACCGCAAGCCGTTGACTTGCTTGGTGTTTTCGGAATATCATGCTGGGTTCCGGTTCTTGGGTTGTCTGCGCACGTCAGTTAGTTTGACTAATTCGGCGTGGAAGCACGGTGGAGTCCGCTCCAGGTGCATGCGTCGCAGGCGACGGTTTTCAGGGCCGGAATTCTCGTAGGAGTTTAGATGCGTGGTTTTCCGCTTTGCCCGGAAATAAACGCGTCGATTTTGTTCAATTTCAGGAATAAACAATGCCAACCATCAATCAACTGGTTCGCAAAGGCCGCACTTCGGAAGTCACGAAGAGCAAGTCGCCGGCCCTGCAGGACTGCCCTCAGCGTCGCGGCGTGTGCACGCGTGTGTACACGACGACGCCGAAGAAGCCGAACTCGGCACTTCGTAAAGTTGCCAAGGTTCGCCTGACGAACGGCTTCGAAGTCATTTCGTACATCGGTGGTGAAGGCCACAACCTGCAGGAACACTCGGTTGTGCTGATCCGCGGCGGCCGTGTGAAGGACTTGCCGGGTGTGCGTTACCACATGGTTCGCGGCTCGCTGGATACCCAGGGCGTCAAGGATCGTAAGCAGGCTCGTTCGAAGTACGGCGCGAAGCGCGCGAAGGCTGCGAAGTAAGAGCCAGGTGTCGTCTGCGCTCCAGAGCGCTGGCGATAAAAGCGACAGGTGCCGGATTGACCGGTGCTGTCGAGTAAGTGGTCACCCGACCAGGCTGGTAAGTCGTGAGATGAATCGGGTTAGTTGGTGGCCGCGGAGCGTAGGGTTCCATCCACGCTTCAACTGAAAAGTTAAAGGAAGAAACATGCCGCGTCGTCGCGAAGTCCCCAAGCGGGAAGTGTTGCCGGATCCGAAGTTCGGCAACGTTGATGTAGCCAAGTTCATGAACGTGCTGATGCTCTCCGGCAAGAAGTCGGTTGCCGAGCGTATCGTGTACGGCGCTTTCGAACAGATCCAGACCAAGGGTGGCAAGGACCCGCTGGAAGTGTTCACTGTCGCGCTCAACAACGTGAAGCCGGTGGTGGAAGTGAAGAGCCGCCGCGTTGGTGGTGCGAACTATCAGGTTCCGGTCGAAGTGCGCCCCTCGCGTCGTATGGCATTGGCGATGCGTTGGCTGCGTGAAGCCGCGAAGAAGCGCAGCGAGAAGTCGATGGCCCTGCGTCTGGCAGGTGAACTCTCCGAAGCGGCCGAAGGCCGTGGCGGCGCGATGAAGAAGCGCGACGAAGTTCACCGGATGGCAGAAGCGAACAAGGCGTTCTCGCACTTCCGCTTCTAAGAGAAAACCCCTAACGGGGTTTGCTCAAAGAGCGGAAAAAAATTCCGGGCGGGTGCGCTTATCTAGCGCCTCGCCCGTTTGTGTTCAGGCGCGTTGGGATCGACCCGGTCGGGATCGACTTCGGCGCGCACCTCCCCATAGAGGATCAAAGTGGCTCGCAAGACTCCTATCGAGCGCTACCGCAACATCGGTATTAGCGCTCACATCGACGCCGGCAAGACGACGACGACCGAGCGCATTCTGTTCTACACCGGCGTGAACCACAAGATTGGTGAAGTTCACGACGGCGCTGCCACCATGGACTGGATGGAGCAGGAGCAGGAGCGTGGCATCACGATTACCTCCGCTGCTACGACCGCGTTCTGGAAGGGCATGGGCGGTAACTACCCCGAGCACCGCATCAACATCATCGACACCCCGGGCCACGTCGACTTCACGATTGAAGTTGAGCGCTCGATGCGCGTGCTCGACGGTGCATGCATGGTTTACTGCGCAGTGGGCGGCGTTCAGCCCCAGTCGGAAACCGTGTGGCGCCAGGCGAACAAGTACAAGGTTCCCCGTCTCGCGTTCGTCAACAAGATGGACCGTACGGGCGCGAACTTCTTCAAGGTCTACGACCAGCTGAAGACGCGTCTGAAGGCGAACCCGGTTCCGGTCGTGGTGCCGATCGGTGCAGAAGACACGTTCCAGGGCGTGGTCGACCTCATCAAGATGAAGGCGATCATTTGGGACGAAGCGTCGCAAGGCACGAAGTTCGACTACGTCGACATCCCCGCTGAACTCGTTGACTCGTGCAACGAATGGCGCGAAAAGATGATCGAGTCGGCTGCTGAAGCCAGCGAAGAGCTGATGGAAAAGTACCTCGGCGGCGAAGAGCTGACCGAAGCGGAAGTCGTCAAGGCAATCCGCGACCGTACCATCGCTTGCGAAATCCAGCCGATGCTGTGCGGCACCGCGTTCAAGAACAAGGGCGTGCAGCGTATGCTCGACGCCGTGATCGACTTCCTGCCGTCGCCGGTGGACATTCCCCCGGTCACGGGCGAACTCGAAAACGGTGAGAAGGCAGAGCGCCGTGCAGCCGACGACGAAAAGTTCTCGGCACTCGCGTTCAAGATCATGACCGACCCGTTCGTCGGCCAGCTGATCTTCTTCCGCGCGTACTCGGGCGTCGTCAACTCGGGCGACACGGTGCTGAACTCGACCAAGGGCAAGAAGGAACGCCTCGGCCGTATTCTGCAGATGCACGCGAACAACCGTGAAGAAATCAAGGAAGTTCGTGCAGGCGACATCGCCGCAGCCGTGGGCCTGAAGGAAGCAACGACGGGCGACACGCTGTGCGACCCGGCGAACCCGATCATCCTGGAACGCATGATTTTCCCGGAACCGGTGATTTCGCAGGCCGTCGAGCCGAAGACCAAGGCTGACCAGGAAAAGATGGGCCTCGCCCTGAACCGCCTGGCACAGGAAGACCCGTCGTTCCGCGTCCAGACGGACGAGGAATCGGGCCAGACCATCATTTCGGGTATGGGCGAGCTCCACCTCGAAATTCTGGTCGACCGTATGAAGCGTGAATTCAACGTGGAAGCGACCGTCGGCAAGCCGCAGGTTGCATACCGCGAAACGATCCGCGCAACGGCGAAGGACGTCGAAGGCAAGTTCGTCAAGCAGTCGGGCGGTCGCGGCCAGTTCGGTCACGCTGTCATTACGCTTGAGCCGAACGAGCAGGGCAAGGGCTACGAGTTCCTGGACGAGATCAAGGGTGGTGTGATTCCGCGTGAATTCATCCCCGCGGTCGACAAGGGTATCCAGGAAACGCTCAAGGCCGGCGTGCTGGCGGGCTTCCCGGTCGTCGACGTCAAGGTTCACCTGACGTTCGGTTCGTACCACGACGTTGACTCGAACGAAAATGCATTCCGCATGGCCGGTTCGATGGCGTTCAAGGAAGCAATGCGCAAGGCTCAGCCGGTCATCCTCGAACCGATGATGGCTGTCGAAGTCGAAACGCCGGAAGACTACATGGGCAACGTGATGGGCGACCTGTCGGGCCGTCGCGGTATCGTCCAGGGCATGGAAGACATGGTTGGCGGCGGCAAGATCGTTCGCGCCGAAGTGCCGCTGTCGGAAATGTTCGGCTATTCGACGTCGCTGCGCTCGCTGTCGCAAGGTCGCGCAACGTACACGATGGAATTCAAGCACTACGCAGAAGCACCGCGTAACGTGGCCGACGCGATCATCAGCGCGAAGGCGAAGTAAGCATCGGCATTCAGTTGACCATGCGGCGAACCGGACATGGGTCCGGTTCGCATCGCGCAGTCACCGATTCACCACTTTTTTGAAAGAAGAGAAACATGGCAAAAGGTAAATTCGAACGGACCAAGCCGCACGTCAACGTCGGCACGATCGGTCACGTTGACCACGGCAAGACCACGCTGACGGCAGCTATCACGACGGTTCTGACCAAGAAGTTCGGTGGCGAAGCCAAGGCGTACGACCAGATCGACGCGGCGCCGGAAGAAAAGGCACGTGGTATTACCATCAACACCGCGCACGTCGAGTACGAAACGGCTAACCGCCACTACGCACACGTCGACTGCCCGGGCCACGCTGACTACGTGAAGAACATGATCACGGGCGCGGCACAGATGGACGGCGCGATCCTGGTTTGCTCGGCTGCTGACGGCCCGATGCCGCAAACGCGTGAGCACATCCTGCTGGCGCGTCAGGTTGGCGTTCCGTACATCATCGTCTTCCTGAACAAGTGCGACATGGTCGACGACGCCGAGCTGCTCGAGCTGGTCGAAATGGAAGTGCGCGAACTTCTGTCGAAGTACGACTTCCCGGGCGACGACACGCCGATCGTCAAGGGTTCGGCCAAGCTGGCGCTGGAAGGCGACACGGGCGAGCTGGGTGAAGTGGCGATCATGAGCCTGGCCGACGCGCTGGACACGTACATCCCGACGCCGGAGCGCGCAGTTGACGGCGCGTTCCTGATGCCGGTGGAAGACGTGTTCTCGATCTCGGGTCGTGGCACGGTGGTGACGGGTCGCGTTGAGCGCGGCATCGTCAAGGTCGGCGAAGAAATCGAAATCGTCGGTATCAAGCCGACGGTGAAGACGACCTGCACGGGCGTGGAAATGTTCCGCAAGCTGCTCGACCAGGGTCAGGCAGGCGACAACGTCGGTATCCTGCTGCGCGGCACGAAGCGTGAAGACGTCGAGCGCGGCCAGGTTCTGGCCAAGCCGGGTTCGATCACGCCGCACACGCACTTCACGGCTGAAGTGTACGTGCTGAGCAAGGACGAAGGCGGCCGTCACACGCCGTTCTTCAACAACTACCGTCCGCAGTTCTACTTCCGTACGACGGACGTGACGGGCTCGATCGAGCTGCCGAAGGACAAGGAAATGGTCATGCCGGGCGACAACGTGTCGATCACGGTGAAGCTGATCGCTCCGATCGCGATGGAAGAAGGTCTGCGCTTCGCAATCCGCGAAGGTGGCCGTACCGTCGGCGCCGGCGTCGTCGCGAAGATCATCGAGTAATTCGAGTACAATACTCGGCTTGCTTGAGTAGTTGATGTACCCTGGGTCCGCCCCGCGGCGTCTTGTCGCGGGGCGGACCTACGCTCTTTATATTGTCTGGCGGCGCAAGTCCGCCTCGCTCTTTTTAAGGAATTGTCATGCAGAACCAAAAAATCCGTATCCGCCTGAAAGCATTCGACTACCGCCTGATCGACCAGTCGGCTGCTGAAATCGTCGATACGGCGAAGCGCACGGGCGCAATCGTCCGCGGTCCGGTGCCGCTGCCGACGCGTATCCAGCGTTTCGACATCCTGCGTTCGCCGCACGTCAACAAGACGTCGCGCGACCAGCTCGAAATCCGTACCCACCTGCGCCTGATGGACATCGTCGACCCGACGGACAAGACCGTCGACGCGCTGATGAAGCTGGACCTCCCGGCTGGTGTGGACGTCGAAATCAAGCTGCAGTAAGAGTCTCGAGCGCGGCCAGGATGACCTGATCGCGCTAAGTCTTTGATTGCTTGCGGAAATCGTGGGAGGACGTTATACTTGACGTCTTTTCGCGCATTCGCGCAAAAAAATCGGTGTGTCTTGCGGGCCTTTACCCCGGAAACGTGCCGGTACTTTGTAAATTAGCCCCGACCAATCGCAGTCGGGAATGGAGAAAACGATGAGCCTTGGACTCGTAGGTCGCAAGGTTGGCATGACCCGTATCTTCACGGCCGAAGGGGATTCGATTCCCGTGACCGTGCTGGACGTGTCCGACAACCGCGTGACGCAGATCAAGACTGTTGAAACCGACGGCTACACGGCCGTGCAGGTTGCGTTCGGTACGCGCCGCGCTTCGCGCGTGACGAAGCCGATCGCAGGTCATCTCGCCAAAGCCGGTGTTCAAGCCGGTGAAATCCTCAAGGAATTCCAGATCGACGCCGCTAAGGCCGCCGAGCTGTCGAATGGCGCCGTGATCGGTGTGGATCTCTTCTCGGAAGGCCAGAAGGTCGATGTGCAAGGCACCTCGATCGGTAAGGGCTACGCCGGTACCATCAAGCGTTACAACTTTGCTTCGGGTCGTGCTTCGCACGGTAACTCGCGCTCGCACAATGTGCCGGGCTCGATCGGTATGGCGCAGGATCCGGGTCGTGTTTTCCCGGGTAAGCGCATGACCGGTCACATGGGTGACGAAACCGTGACGGTGCAAAACCTCGAAATCGCCCGTATCGACGCAGAGCGTAGCCTGCTGTTGGTCAAGGGTGCCGTTCCTGGTGCAAAGGGCGGCAAGGTTTTCGTGACGCCGGCTGTCAAGGCACGCGTCAAGAAAGGAGCGCAATAATGGAACTGAAGCTCCTGAACGCTAATGGTCAGGAAGGCGCAGCAGTTAACGCGTCGGACGTCGTGTTCGGCCGTGACTACAACGAAGCGCTGATCCATCAGATCGTTGTCGCCTATCAGGCGAACGCGCGCAGCGGTAACCGCGCGCAGAAGGACCGTGAGCAGGTCAAGCACACCACCAAGAAGCCGTGGCGTCAGAAGGGTACGGGCCGCGCTCGTGCCGGTATGTCGTCGAGCCCGTTGTGGCGTGGCGGTGGTCGCATCTTCCCGAATTCGCCGGAAGAAAACTTCGCTCACAAGGTCAACAAGAAGATGCATCGCGCAGGCCTCTGCTCGATCTTCTCGCAGCTGGCCCGTGAAGGCCGCATCTCGGTCGTCGAAGAGCTGTCGCTCGAAGCGCCGAAGACGAAGCTGCTGGCCGAAAAGTTCAAGGCCATGGGTCTCGAATCCGTGCTGGTCATTACCGACACGGTCGACGAGAACCTGTTTCTCGCGTCGCGCAACCTGCCCCACGTGGCAGTCGTTGAGCCGCGTTTTGCCGACCCCCTCTCGCTGATCTACTTCAAGAAGATCCTGATCACGAAGGCAGCGGTCGCCCAGATCGAGGAGTTGCTGTCATGAGCGAGATTCGCAAGAACGATCATCGTTTGATGCAGGTCCTGCTCGCGCCGGTGATCTCCGAAAAGGCGACGCTGGTGGCGGAGAAGAACGAACAAGTCGTCTTCGAAGTCGCCCCGGATGCGACGAAGCAGGAAGTCAAGGCTGCTGTCGAGCTGATGTTCAAGGTGGAAGTCGACTCCGTCAACGTGCTGGTCCAGAAGGGTAAAGCCAAGCGCTTTGGCCGCTTCAACGGCAAGCGCAAGGACGTGAAGAAGGCGTACGTCTGCCTGAAGCCCGGCCAGGAAATCAACTTTGAAGCGGAGGCCAAGTAATCATGGCAATCGTGAAAGTTAAGCCGACTTCGCCGGGTCGCCGCGCGATGGTCAAGATCGTCAACAAGGATCTGCACACGGGCAAGCCGTTCGCGGCGCTGCTCGACACGCAATCCAAGACGGCTGGCCGTAACAACAATGGTCGCATCACGACCCGTCACAAGGGTGGTGGTCACAAGCAGCACTACCGTGTGATCGACTTCCGTCGTACGAAGGACGGCATTCCGGCAAAGATCGAACGCCTGGAATACGACCCGAACCGTAGCGCGAACATCGCGCTGGTTCTGTACGCAGACGGTGAGCGTCGCTACATCATCGCCCCGAAGGGCGCGGTGGTTGGCCAGCCGCTGATGTCGGGTTCGGAAGCGCCGATCAAGTCGGGTAACGCTCTGCCGATCCGTAACATCCCGGTCGGTACGACGATCCACTGCATCGAAATGCTGCCGGGCAAGGGCGCGCAGATCGCGCGTTCGGCTGGTACGTCGGCAATGCTGCTGGCACGCGAAGGCGTCTACGCGCAGGTTCGTCTGCGTTCGGGCGAAATCCGCCGCGTCCACGTTGAGTGCCGCGCAACGATCGGTGAAGTGGGCAACGAAGAACACAGCCTCCGTCAAATCGGTAAGGCTGGTGCGAACCGCTGGCGCGGCATCCGCCCGACGGTCCGCGGCGTTGCAATGAACCCGGTTGACCACCCGCACGGTGGTGGTGAAGGCAAGACTGCTGCTGGTCGTGATCCGGTTAGCCCGTGGGGCACGCCGGCTAAGGGCTACCGCACCCGCAGCAACAAGCGCACGACGAGCATGATCGTCCAGCGCCGTCACAAGCGCTAAGGAGTAGGCAATGGCACGTTCTATTAAGAAAGGTCCGTTCTGCGACGCCCATTTGCTGAAGAAGGTTGAGGCGGCTGCAGCTACGCGCGACAAGAAACCGATCAAGACCTGGTCGCGTCGTTCGACGATCCTGCCGGACTTCATCGGCCTGACGATCGCCGTGCATAACGGCCGTCAACACGTTCCGGTGTATGTCACGGAAAACATGGTCGGCCACAAGCTTGGCGAGTTCGCACTGACCCGTACGTTCAAGGGTCACGCGGCCGACAAGAAGGCCAAGAAATAAGGGGCAATCAAGATGGAAGTGAAGGCAATTCATCGCGGTGCCCGCATCTCGGCGCAGAAGACGCGTCTTGTGGCTGACCAGATCCGCGGTCTGCCGGTTGACAAGGCACTGAACGTTCTGACGTTCTCGCCGAAGAAAGCGGCTGGCATCGTGAAAAAGGTTGTGCTCTCGGCGATCGCAAACGCGGAACACAACGAAGGCGCGGACATCGACGAGCTCAAGATCAAGAGCATCTACGTCGACAAGGCGGCTTCGCTGAAGCGTTTCACCGCGCGCGCCAAGGGCCGCGGCAACCGCATCGAGAAGCAATCCTGTCACATCACTGTGACGGTCGGGAATTAAGGAGCCATACGATGGGACAGAAAATTCATCCGACTGGCTTCCGTTTGGCCGTCAGCCGCAATTGGGCTTCGCGTTGGTACGCGAACAACAACAATTTCGCGGCGATGTTGAAGGAAGACATCGGTGTTCGTGAATACCTGAAGAAGAAGCTGAAGAACGCTTCGGTGGGCCGTGTTGTGATCGAGCGTCCGGCTAAGAACGCTCGCATCACGATTTACAGCTCGCGCCCGGGTGTGGTGATCGGCAAGAAGGGCGAGGACATCGAACTCCTCAAGGCCGAACTCCAGAAGCGCATGGGCGTTCCGGTTCATGTGAACATCGAAGAAATCCGCAAGCCGGAAACCGACGCGCAGCTGATCGCCGACTCGATCACGCAGCAGCTCGAGCGCCGCATCATGTTCCGTCGCGCAATGAAGCGCGCGATGCAGAACGCGATGCGTCTGGGTGCCCAGGGCATCAAGATCATGAGCGCCGGCCGTCTGAACGGTATCGAAATCGCACGTACCGAATGGTACCGCGAAGGTCGAGTGCCGCTTCACACGCTGCGTGCTGACATCGACTACGCAACCTCGGAAGCGAAGACGACGTACGGCATCATCGGCGTGAAGGTTTGGGTCTACAAGGGCGACACGCTCGGCCGCAACGACGCACCGGTGGTGGAAGAAGTCGCCGAAGAAAAGCGTCCGCGCCGCAACGCGCGCCCGGGCGATCGTCGTCCGCGCCGTGATGGCGAAGGTGCACCGGGCGCACGCCGTGGCGCACCGCGCCGTGGCGCTGCCGGCGGTGACGGCAAGAGTGGAGAATAACGATGCTGCAACCGAAACGCAGGAAGTATCGCAAAGAGCAGAAGGGTCGTAACACCGGCGTCGCAACGCGCGGCAACGCAGTTTCGTTCGGTGAATACGGTCTGAAGGCTATCGGTCGTGGTCGCCTGACCGCGCGTCAGATTGAAGCGGCGCGTCGTGCAATGACGCGTCACATCAAGCGTGGCGGCCGCATCTGGATCCGTATCTTCCCGGACAAGCCGATCTCGCAAAAGCCGGCGGAAGTGCGTATGGGTAACGGTAAGGGTAACCCTGAGTACTACGTCGCAGAGATTCAACCGGGCAAGATGCTGTACGAAATGGATGGTGTGTCCGAAGAACTGGCTCGTGAAGCGTTCCGTCTGGCTGCAGCGAAGCTGCCGCTGAAGACGGTCTTCATGGTTCGCCAGCTCGGCGCCTAAGGAGTTAATGATGAAGGCATCTGAACTTCTTCAGAAAGACAAGGCCGCGCTCGATCAAGAGCTGTCGGACCTCTTGAAGGCGCAATTCGGCCTGCGCATGCAACTCGCGACCCAGCAGCTCACGAACACGAGCCAGCTGAAGAAGGTTCGTCGCGACATCGCACGTGTGCGGACCGTCCTGACTCAGAAGGCGAACCAGAAATGAACGAAAGCGTGAAAACCTCGCTTAAGCGGACGCTGGTCGGCAAGGTCGTCAGCAACAAGATGGACAAGACGGTCACCGTCCTGGTCGAGCGCCGCGTCAAGCACCCGATCTACGGCAAGTACGTCGTGCAGTCGAAGAAGTACCACGCTCACGACGAATCGAACACGTACAACGAGGGTGACCTCGTTGAAATCCAGGAGACCCGTCCGCTGTCGAAGACGAAGGCTTGGACCGTGTCGAAGCTTGTAGAAGCAGCACGCGTCATCTAAAACGCCCGTTTCAGATGATGAAACATCCCGGGGGTCTCTCCCCGGGGTGCAGAAGTAGTTGAAATCGCAGAAGATTTCGCTTGCTAGACCAAGATTATCGAGTTATAGTCTTGGTCTTCCCTCTTTATGGGCGCGCTGTTGGCAAAGCAGCGGGTAAACATGAAAGGGGAAGCAAAATCCGGGCGCCAGTCCGGGTTAGCAAGATTCACCGGAATGCGATGGCCGGTTTCGTTTGCCGTCGCTGCTGTTCATACCCAAGCAGCTGAGCGGTCGTTCTAGTGGCGGCGCGGCTGACGGGACCAAGACTGACCGGATGTGCCATGGTGGCGCGACCGGATTAAGTTGGGATAGATAAACCATGATCCAGACCGAAACTCGGCTTGAAGTAGCCGACAACACGGGTGCGCGTGAAGTCATGTGCATCAAGGTGCTCGGCGGCTCGAAGCGTCGTTATGCCAGCATTGGCGACATCATCAAGGTGACCGTCAAGGAAGCAACGCCGCGTGGGCGCGTGAAAAAGGGCGAAATCTACAACGCTGTTGTGGTTCGCACCGCGAAGGGCGTGCGCCGTCAAGACGGCTCGCTGATCAAGTTCGATGGCAACGCCGCCGTGCTTTTGAACACCAAGCTTGAGCCGATCGGCACCCGCATTTTCGGGCCGGTCACGCGTGAGCTGCGTAGCGAACGATTCATGAAGATCGTTTCGCTGGCGCCGGAAGTGCTGTAAGGAGTCGCGATGAACAAGATTCGCAAGGGTGACGAAGTTATCGTCGTCACTGGCAAAGACAAGGGCAAGCGCGGCGTCGTGGTAGGTATCGGCGCAGACCGCGTGACCGTCGAAGGCATCAACATCGCGAAGAAGCATGTTAAGCCGAACCCCATGAAGGGTACGACGGGTGGCGTTGAGGCCAAGGCAATGCCGCTGGCTATCTCGAACGTCGCATTGGTCGACGCGAACGGCAAGCCGTCGCGCGTGGGCATCAAGGTCGAAGGGGACAAGAAGGTTCGTTTCCTTAAGACGACCGGTGCTGTTCTGAGCGCCTGACGCTGCGGAGTAAAAAATGGCACGTTTGCAAGAATTTTATAAAGAGAAGGTCGTTCCCGGCCTGATCGAGAAGTTCGGTTACAAGTCGATCATGGAAGTGCCGCGCCTCACCAAGATCACCCTGAACATGGGTGTTGGTGAAGCCGTTGCTGACAAGAAAGTGCTTGAGCACGCTGTGGGCGACCTCACGAAGATCGCCGGTCAAAAGCCTGTCGTGACGAAGTCGCGCAAGGCAATCGCCGGTTTCAAGATCCGTGAAGGCTACCCGATCGGCACGATGGTCACGCTGCGTGGCCAGGCAATGTACGAATTCCTGGACCGTTTCGTGACGGTTGCGCTCCCCCGCGTGCGCGACTTCCGTGGCGTGTCGGGCAAGGCGTTCGATGGCCGTGGTAACTACAACATCGGTGTGAAAGAGCAGATCATTTTCCCCGAAATTGACTACGACAAGATCGACGCGCTGCGTGGGCTGAACATCAGCATCACGACGACCGCGAAGACCGACGAAGAAGCAAAGGCACTGCTCGCCAGCTTCAAGTTCCCGTTCAGAAACTGAGGTTACCGTGGCTAAACTGGCACTGATCGAACGTGAAAAGAAGCGCGCTCGTCTGGCAGCGAAATTTGCGCCGAAGCGCGCAGAGCTGAAGGCGATCATCGACGACCAAAGCAAGTCGGAAGAAGAGCGCTACGCAGCTCGCCTGGAACTGCAACAACTGCCCCGCAACTCGAACCCGACCCGCAAGCGTAACCGCTGCGCGATCACGGGCCGTCCGCGTGGCACGTTCCGCAAATTCGGTCTCGCACGTAACAAGATTCGTGAAATCGCGTTCCGTGGTGAGATCCCTGGCATCACCAAGGCGAGCTGGTAATAGGAGAAACATAAATGAGCATGAGTGATCCTATCGCCGATATGCTGACTCGCATCCGCAATGCGCAGATGGTCGAGAAAGTTTCGGTTGCTATGCCCTCGTCGAAAGTGAAGATTGCGATTGCGCAGGTTCTGAAGGACGAAGGTTATATCGATGACTTCGCGGTGAAAACCGAAGGTGCGAAGTCGGAATTGAACATCGCGTTGAAGTACTACGCTGGCCGTCCCGTTATCGAGCGCATCGAACGCGTCTCGAAGCCGGGTCTGCGCGTGTACCGCGGCCGCAACGACATCCCGCAGGTCATGAATGGCCTCGGCGTTGCGATCGTGTCGACGCCCAAGGGTGTGATGACGGACCGCAAGGCGCGCGCTACTGGCGTCGGCGGCGAAGTTATCTGCTACGTCGCTTAAGGCCTAAGGAGAAGAAACATGTCTCGAGTAGGTAAGAGCCCGGTCGCGCTGCAAGGCGCAGAAGCGACGCTCAGCGACGAGAAGATTACCGTCAAGGGCGCGCTGGGTACGATTTCGCAAGCTGCGAACCGCCTCGTGAAGGTGGTGAACGACAACGGCACGCTCAAGTTCGAGCCGGCCGACGACAGCCGCGAAGCAAACGCGATGTCTGGCACGATGCGCGCGATCGTCGCGAACATGGTGCAAGGCGTGACGAAGGGTTTTGAGCGCAAGCTGACGCTGGTTGGCGTCGGTTACCGTGCTCAAGCGCAAGGCGACAAGCTGAACCTGTCGCTGGGTTTCTCGCACCCGGTGGTGCACCAGATGCCGGAAGGCGTGAAGGCCGAAACCCCGTCGCAAACGGAAATCGTGATCAAGGGGATCGACAAGCAAAAAGTCGGCCAAACCGCAGCCGAAGTGCGCGGTTATCGCCCGCCTGAGCCCTACAAGGGCAAGGGTGTGCGTTACGCCGACGAGGTTGTGATCCTCAAAGAAACGAAGAAGAAGTAAGGGTGCGCAATCATGGATAAGACTCAATCTCGCCTGCGCCGCGCTCGTCAGACGCGTCTCAAGATCGCTGAGCTGCAAGTCGCGCGCCTGGCCGTGCATCGCACGAACACGCACATTTATGCGCAAGTGTTCTCGCCCTGCGGCACCAAGGTGCTGGCCAGCGCGTCGACGCTTGAAGCCGAAGTGCGTGCGCAACTGGCTGACCAGTCGGGCAAGGGTGGCAATGTCGCCGCTGCCTCGCTGATCGGCAAGCGTATCGCAGAAAAGGCTAAGGCCGCCGGCATCGAATCCGTCGCCTTTGACCGCTCGGGTTTCCGCTATCACGGCCGCGTCAAGGCGCTGGCTGATGCTGCGCGCGAAGCCGGGCTCAAGTTCTAAGGAAGGAATTCGTCATGGCAAAGATGCAAGCGAAAGTTCAGGCTGACGAACGCGACGACGGCCTTCGTGAAAAAATGATTTCGGTCAATCGCGTGACCAAGGTCGTGAAGGGTGGCCGTATTCTCGGCTTCGCCGCACTGACCGTGGTTGGCGATGGTGATGGCCGCGTCGGTATGGGCAAGGGCAAGTCGAAAGAAGTGCCCGTCGCTGTCCAGAAGGCGATGGAACAAGCTCGTCGCAACATGTTCAAGGTGCCCCTGAAGAACGGCACCCTGCAACACGAAGTGCACGGCAAGCATGGCGCATCGGTCGTCCTCCTCGCTCCGGCGAAGGCTGGTACGGGCGTGATCGCCGGCGGCCCGATGCGCGCAGTGTTCGACGTGATGGGCGTGCAGAACGTCGTGGCCAAGAGCCACGGTTCGACGAACCCGTACAACCTCGTTCGTGCGACGCTGGACGGCCTGCGCAAGCAGTCGACCCCGGCCGACATCGCGGCGAAGCGCGGCAAGTCCGTCGAAGAAATTCTGGGCTAAGGGTGGGCACCATGTCTGAAAAAACTGTCAAGGTTCAGCTCGTCAAGAGCCTGATTGGGACCCGCGAAACGCACCGTGCCACCGTGCGCGGTCTCGGCCTGCGTCGCCTGAACTCGGTCTCCGAGCTGCAGGACACGCCGGCTGTGCGCGGCATGATCAACAAGGTCTCGTACCTCGTTAAGGTCATCGGCTAAGCGGTCGACCAAGACTCCAGGAGTTGAAAATGGAATTGAATAACCTGAAGCCGGCAGAAGGCGCGAAGCACGCAAAGCGTCGCGTCGGTCGCGGCATCGGCTCCGGCCTCGGCAAGACCGCTGGCCGTGGTCACAAGGGTCAGAAATCGCGTTCGGGCGGCTTCCACAAGGTCGGCTTCGAAGGCGGTCAAATGCCGCTGCAGCGTCGTCTGCCGAAGCGTGGCTTCACCTCGCTGACGAAGGAATTCGTCGGTGAAGTGCGCCTCGCCGATATCGAGAAGCTGCCGGTCGACGAAATCGATCTGCTGGCTCTCAAGCAGGCCGGCCTCGTTGGCGAACTGACCCGCAGCGCAAAGATCATCGCTACTGGCGAGATCAAGCGTAAGGTCGTCGTTAAGGGTCTGGGTGCGACGAAGAACGCGCGTGCTGCGATTGAAGCAGCAGGCGGTTCTTTTGCCGAGTGATTGTGAGTGGGACGTGCGGGTTCGCCCGCCGTCACTAGCATCTGCATCGGAGAAGCTACTTGGCTACTAGCCCGAGTCTCGCAAAAACCGGTCGCAGCGCTCCGAAGTTCGGCGACCTGCGTCGGCGTGCAATGTTCTTGCTGCTGGCGCTGGTCGTTTATCGTATCGGTGCGCACATTCCGGTTCCGGGTATCGACCCTGACCAGCTGGCGAAGCTCTTTCAAAGCCAGTCGGGCGGCATCCTTGGCATGTTCAACATGTTCTCGGGTGGCGCGCTGTCTCGCTTCACGATCTTCGCGCTGGGTGTGATGCCGTATATTTCGGCGTCGATCATCCTTCAGCTGATGGCGATTGTCTCGCCGCAGCTGGAAGCGTTGAAGAAGGAAGGGCAAGCCGGGCAACGCAAGATCACGCAGTACACGCGGATCTTCACGGTGGTGCTGGCGACGTTTCAGGCGTTCGGCATCGCGGTCGCGCTGGAAAACCAGCCTGGCCTCGTGATCGATCCGGGCATGGTGTTTCGCCTGACGACGGTCGTAACGCTCGTGACGGGCACGATGTTCCTGATGTGGCTTGGTGAGCAGATCACGGAACGCGGTCTCGGCAACGGCATTTCGATCATCATCTTCGGCGGGATTGCAGCGGGTTTCCCGAATGCAATCGGCGGTCTGTTCGAACTGGTTCGCACCGGCTCGATGGGCCCCGTCTCGGCGATCATCATCGTGGCACTGATCGCGGCTGTGACGTACCTGGTGGTGTTCATCGAACGCGGCCAGCGCAAGATCCTCGTGAACTATGCGAAGCGTCAGGTCGGTAACAAGATTTACGGCGGGCAGTCGTCCCACCTGCCGCTCAAGCTGAACATGTCGGGCGTGATTCCGCCGATCTTCGCATCGTCGATCATCCTGTTCCCGGCAACGATTCTGAATTGGTTCAGCTCGGGTTCGCGATCCAACTGGTTCGCAGACACGCTGCACAACGTGGCTGAAGCTCTCAAGCCTGGCCAACCGGTGTACGTGTTGCTGTACGCGTTGGCGATCGTCTTCTTCTGCTTCTTCTACACCGCTCTGGTGTTCAACAGCAGGGAAACGGCCGACAACCTGAAGAAGAGTGGCGCGTTCGTTCCTGGCATCCGCCCGGGCGATCAGACGGCTCGCTATATCGACCGCATCCTCACGCGTCTGACGCTGGCCGGTGCGATCTATATCGTGTTTGTCTGTCTGCTGCCGGAGTTTCTGGTGCTGCGCTGGAATGTGCCGTTTTATTTTGGTGGCACGTCGCTGCTGATCATTGTCGTCGTCACAATGGACTTCATGGCGCAGGTGCAGTCGTACGTCATGTCGCAACAATACGAATCGCTGCTCAAGAAGGCGAACTTCAAGGGTGGCGGAGTCCCGATGCGCTGAAGGACATATGGCCAAAGACGATGTGATCCAGATGCAAGGTGAGGTCATAGAAAACCTCCCTAACGCCACCTTCCGGGTAAAACTGGAAAACGGCCATGTGGTCCTTGGGCATATTTCCGGGAAGATGCGGATGCACTACATCCGTATTCTTCCTGGCGACAAGGTGACAGTTGAGTTGACGCCTTACGATCTGTCGCGTGCGCGGATCGTGTTCCGGGCGAAGTGATTTAGAAAAAGGGTAATATCATGAAAGTGATGGCATCGGTAAAGCGCATGTGCCGTAACTGCAAAATCATCAAGCGCAACGGCGTCGTTCGCGTGATCTGCAGCACGGACCCGCGCCACAAGCAGCGTCAAGGCTGATCAGCGCGCTTTTTGCTTGCGCTTTTTGTTTGAGGAAAAACAATGGCTCGTATCGCAGGGGTTAACATCCCGAACCACCAGCACACGGAAATCGGCCTTACGGCGATCTTCGGTATCGGCCGCACGCGTTCGCGCAACATCTGCGTCGCTGCTGGTGTCTCGTTTGACAAGAAGGTCAAGGACCTGACCGACGCGGATCTCGAAAAGCTGCGTGATGAAGTGGGCAAGTTTGTCGTCGAAGGCGATCTTCGCCGTGAAACGACGATGAACATCAAGCGCCTGATGGATCTCGGCTGCTACCGCGGCGTGCGCCATCGCAAGGGCCTGCCCCTGCGTGGCCAGCGTACGCGCACCAACGCACGTACGCGCAAGGGTCCGCGCCGCGCAGCACAGTCGCTGAAGAAGTAAGCGGTTCTGACAGTTACAGGAAAACGTAATGGCTAAGGCTTCGAACAACTCCGCGGCGCAACGCGTTCGCAAGAAGGTTAAGAAGAACGTCGCCGAGGGCGTGGTTCACGTTCACGCGTCGTTCAACAACACGATCATCACGATCACCGACCGTCAAGGCAATGCACTCGCCTGGGCAACGTCGGGCGGTCAGGGCTTCAAGGGTTCGCGTAAGTCGACGCCCTTCGCAGCTCAGGTCGCAGCTGAATCGGCTGGCCGTGTTGCAATGGAATACGGCGTCAAGAACCTCGAAGTGCGTATCAAGGGCCCCGGCCCGGGTCGCGAATCGGCGGTGCGCGCGCTGCATGGTCTTGGCATCAAGATCACCGCGATCTCCGACGTGACGCCGGTCCCGCACAACGGCTGCCGTCCGCCGAAGCGCCGTCGTATCTAAGGCGTCGCGCTTGCCGACTGCCTGAGCCGCCGGTAACGGCGTCCCAGGCTCTCGGCGCTATTGAATTGACTAAGCCCACCGTTCGGTCCAAAGGGCCGGACTAGCGCGAGTCGCGGGGTCTCCCCGTTTAAGGCTTCGCGTGATCAATTATCGAAGGAAAGCAACGTGGCACGTTATATCGGCCCGAAGGCCAAGCTGTCCCGCCGTGAAGGCACCGACCTCTTCCTGAAGAGCGCACGCCGCTCGCTCGCCGACAAGTGCAAGCTCGACAGCAAGCCGGGTCAGCACGGCCGCACCTCGGGTGCGCGCACGTCCGACTACGGCACGCAGCTGCGCGAGAAGCAAAAAGTGAAGCGTATCTACGGCGTGCTCGAGCGTCAGTTCCGCCGCTACTTCGCGGAAGCTGATCGTATCAAGGGCAACACCGGCGAAAACCTGCTGCAACTGCTCGAATCGCGTCTCGACAACGTCGTGTACCGCATGGGCTTCGCATCGACCCGCGCTGAAGCGCGTCAGCTCGTGAGCCACAAGGCTCTCACGCTGAACGGCGTCGTCGCGAACATCCCGTCGATGCAAGTGAAGGCAGGCGACGTCGTCGCAATTCGCGAAAAGGCGAAGAAGCAGGCGCGTATCGCTGAAGCCCTCTCGCTGGCAGAGCAAGGCGGCATCGCAGGTTGGGTCGCAGTCGACGCGAAGAAGTTCGAAGGTACGTTCAAGGGCGTGCCGGAGCGCAGCGACATCGCTGGCGACATCAACGAAAGCCTGATCGTCGAATTGTATTCGCGTTAATCGAATTGACGGCCGGGGTAACCTCTGTGCTTCGCGCAGGAGGAAGCCTCGGCTGTTTTTTTCAGGTTGTGGCCATCTCAGCCTTATCGGTGTAACGAGCCGAGGGTATTGAAAAGGAAAACCTATGCAAACCAGTTTGTTGAAACCCAAGATCATCGCTGTGGAATCGCTCGGCGACAACCACGCGAAAGTGGTCATGGAGCCGTTCGAACGCGGTTATGGCCATACCTTGGGTAACGCGCTTCGGCGCGTGCTGCTGTCGTCGATGGTGGGCTACGCGCCGACCGAAGTGACGATCGCAGGCGTCGTGCACGAATACTCGACGCTCGATGGTGTGCAAGAGGATGTGGTCAACCTGCTGTTGAACCTCAAGGGCGTGGTCTTCAAGCTGCATAACCGTGACGAAGTGACGGTTACGCTGCGCAAGGAAGGCGAAGGCGTTGTCACCGCTGGCGACATCGAACTCTCGCACGACTGCGAAGTCATCAACCCGGAACACGTCGTTGCGCATCTGACGAAGGGCGGCAAGCTCGACGTCCAGATCAAGATCGAGAAGGGCCGCGGCTATGTGCCGGGCAACGTGCGCCGTTACGGCGACGAGTCGGCCAAGATCATCGGCCGCATCGTGCTGGACGCTTCGTTCTCGCCGGTTCGCCGCGTGAGCTACGCAGTGGAAAGCGCGCGTGTCGAACAGCGTACCGACCTCGACAAGCTCGTGATGAACATCGAAACCAACGGCGTGATCTCGCCTGAGGAAGCGATCCGCCAGTCGGCGCGCATCCTCGTGGATCAGCTGTCGGTGTTCGCTGCACTGGAAGGCACGGAAACGGCGGCGGAAGCCCCGTCGCGCGCACCGCAGATCGATCCGATCCTGCTGCGTCCGGTGGACGATCTCGAACTCACGGTTCGCTCGGCGAACTGCCTGAAGGCCGAGAACATCTACTACATCGGCGACCTCATCCAGCGTACCGAGAACGAGCTGCTCAAGACCCCGAATCTGGGTCGCAAGTCGCTCAACGAGATCAAGGAAGTGCTCGCTTCGCGCGGTCTCACGCTCGGCATGAAGCTCGAAAACTGGCCGCCGGCTGGTCTCGACAAGTAAGAAGTCTGGCACGGACGCGGATTTTCCTTTAAAATCCGCGTCTTGCCTTTTTCACGTACCGGCCCGTGCTTCACGTTGTTGTGAGGCGATAGAAGAGCTGGACCAAAACTTTGTTTCAAGGAAATTGAAATGCGTCACCGTCATGGTCTGCGGAAACTGAACCGCACGAGCAGCCACCGTCTGGCAATGCTCCGTAACATGTCCAACTCGCTCATCGAGCACGAAGTCATCAAGACGACGCTGCCGAAGGCGAAGGAACTCCGTAAGGTTGTCGAGCCCCTCATCACGCTGGGCAAGAAGCCGTCGCTGGCAAACCGTCGTCTGGCGTTCAACCGCCTGCGCGATCGTGACTCGGTCACGAAGCTGTTCGACGTGCTCGGTCCGCGTTTCGCGAACCGTCCGGGCGGCTACCTGCGCATCCTGAAGTTCGGTTTCCGTGTTGGCGACAACGCACCGATGGCACTGGTCGAACTGCTCGACCGTCCGGAAGTCACGGAAGAGAACATCCAGGAAGCGGAATAAGCTTTCAGTCGCGAGATCCCCGGATCGAGCGGCACGCGAAAAAGCCAGGCCTAGCCTGGCTTTTTTGTTTTGGGCGTGGAATAAGCGTCGTGGCGTGACGTTTGCTCCCTGAACGCGCCCTCGCGGTTGCGGTGAGACATCGTTGCCGCTGGGCGCATGGACGAAGGCCGGCGGCGGCGGTGGTACGATAACGTCCTGCCTCGAGTCCCCGGCCTTTCGCGTGCGCATGCATGCGGCGGTGCGCGCGGGACACCCAGCCGGAGTTCGCCGTGACCCTCAATGTGACCCTGATGCTGACCACGGTGCCCGACGAGGACGCCGCCGACAAGCTCGCTTCCGCCGTACTCGCGGCGCGGCTCGCCGCCTGCGTGACGCGCCTCGGCGCCGTGCATTCGGACTATCACTGGCAGGGCAAGATCGAGTCCGGCAGCGAAATCCAGCTGCTTTTCAAGACGAGTCTCGCCCGCACGGCCGAGCTCGAACAGTTCATCCAGACCCAACATCCCTACGAGACGCCGGAAATCCTCGCCTGGCAGGCGATGGCGTCGACCGCTTACGGGCAGTGGGTCAACACCGAAACCCAGCGTCCTCTCCATGTCTAACCGCTTCGATCGGCGCCTGCGCGCCGCGCCGTACGCTTCGCTGCTGGCCTTTTTCGCGTTCGTCGTCTGCGTGCTGCCGCTGCTGTTCGGCGCCGCGCCCGCGCATGCCGACGACGATTTCCTGCCGCCCGATCAGGCCTTCACGTTCAGTGCGAGCGAGGAGCCGGGCATGGTCGACGTCCACTTCAAGATCGCCGACGGCTACTACATGTACCGCGAGCGCTTCGCGTTCGACGCGCAGAACGGCGCCACGCTCGGCGATGCGCAGATCCCGCCCGGTCACGTGAAATTCGATCCGACGTTCAACAAGAACGTCGAGACGTATCGCAAGGAATTGACGATCCGCGTGCCGGTGAAGCAGGCGAGCGGTCCGTTCGATCTCACGGTGACGTCGCAGGGTTGCGCCGATGCGGGCATCTGCTATCCGCCCGCGCAGCACGTCTATCACGTGAGCGGTGCGGCGCTGCAAGCGGCGAATGCCTCGCCCGCGCAGACGGCGGTTGCGTCGACCACCGCCGCTGCGAATGCCACTGCAAACGCAAACGCAGCCGCCAACACCGGCAGCACCGAAGAACCCTGGTACGAACGCGCCACGAGCGCCGACTACGCGCAGTCGCTGCTGCAAGGCGGCGGCTTCTTCGCGGTGATCGGTTTGTACTTCGTCGCGGGCATGGTGCTGAGCCTGCTGCCCTGTTCGTATCCGATGATCCCGATCCTCTCGGCGATCATCGTCGGCGAGGGTGCGCAGGTGACGCGCTCGCGCGGCTTCGCGCTTTCGTTCGTCTACGTGCTCGGCATGGCGCTCGTCTACACGGTGCTCGGCATCGCGGCGGCGCTGGTCGGCCAGAGTCTGGGCGCGTGGCTGCAGAATCCGTGGGTGCTCGGCGTGTTCGCCGTGCTGCTCACCGCCTTTGCCGTGATGCTGATCGCAGGCTACGACATCGCGCTGCCGCAGCGCTGGCAGGACGGCGCCTCGCGCGCGTCGCAGGGCCGCTCGGGCGGCAAGTTCGCGGCCGTCGCCGTGATGGGCGCGCTGTCCGCGCTCGTGGTGGGCGCCTGCATGACGGCGCCGCTGTTCGCCGTGCTCGCGTTCATCGCGCACACGGGCAACGCGGTGCTCGGCGGCGCGGCGCTGTTCGCGATGGGGATCGGCCTCGGCGTGCCGCTGATGATTCTCGGCCTCGGCGCGGGCACGCTGCTGCCGCGCGCGGGCACGTGGATGGACGGCGTGAAGGTGTTCTTCGGCGTCGTGCTGCTGGCCGCCGCGTTGTGGATCGTCTGGCCGGTGCTGGGCGCGACGGCGCAGATGCTGCTCGCGGCGCTCTGGCTGCTGCTCGCCGCAGCCGCGCTCGGCCTGTTCACCCCGAATGCGGGCGCAACCAACGTGTGGCGACG
>NZ_JAAGPN010000631.1:0-864 GCF_017104805.1 Paraburkholderia sp. Ac-20347
AGAGCGGCTAACACAAGTCATCAACAAAGCGTGAACAGATAACGGCAGCAGCCAGGGACAGCAAGGCAACATGAATGTCGAGACGACGCTCGAAACGAATGCGCAGTTTGCCGAAGCCGGCAAACCAGGCGTGCGTGCGCTCGACCACCCAGCGATGCCGCCCGAGTCGCTCGCTGCTTTCCACGCCACGGCGTGGCGATACGGGCTGTGATGCCACGCCGCTTCAGGTAACGACGACAACGTGCGAAGTCATAGCCCTTGTCCGCATGCAACTTGTCCGGGCGTTTGCGCGGCTGACCATTCAGGCCCGACACCGCGGAAATGGCATCGAGCGTGGACTCGAACGCCATCGAATCGTGCCGGTTGGCACCGGTGACCGTGAGGGCCAGCGGAATGCCTTGAGCATCTACGACGATGTGCCGTTTCGACCCGAGCTTGCCCCGGTCTGTCGGATTGGGGCCGGTTTCCTGGCCCCCCGGGGGCTGGCAACACTGGCGGCATCAAGGCTCGCTCGCTCCCAGTCAATCTGGTCATGCTCCCGCAAGCGACGAAGCATCGCCAGATGCAACTTCTTCCACACACCTGCGGCTTGCCAGTCACGTAGCCGTCGCCAGCAGGTCATGCCGCTGCCGAAGCCCAATTCTTTCGGCAAGTATTCCCATGGAATGCCTGTTTGCAGGACGTACAGGATACCGTTCAGTGCGGCGCGGTCATCCACTGCTCGACGTCTGCCGCCTTTGGGCGACGGTGTGAACACCGGAATTAGCGGCTCCAGCGCCGACCATAACTCGTTACTGATTTTTCGTCTGGCCATGCCGCCAGGATATGGCTTTCATGGCCTCATGTCCAGGTTGTGTTAGCCGC
>NZ_JAAGPN010000632.1:0-863 GCF_017104805.1 Paraburkholderia sp. Ac-20347
GCGCCTGCCAGCCGAGCGAGAGCGTGTCGGCGGCGGCGTCGAGATGATGGACGACGCCCGCGGCCTGGGCCGCCGCGTGCACCGTCCCCAGCGAGCGATGCGCAGCACGACGCGGCGCGAGACCGAACGGCGCGGCGAACCACGCCCAGGCGTCCTTCGGCTCGGCGGCGGTTTCGAGGTTTTCGCGCACCGACAAATCGTCGAACAGCAGATGATCCTGGAACGTGCGCGTGAGGCCGTGCGCAACGCGGCGATGCGGCGCGAGCGCGGTGACATCGACGCCTTGCACGCGCACGCGGCCCGCTCGCGCGGGGACGAAGCCGGTCAGCGCATCGACGAGACTGCTCTTGCCCGCGCCGTTCGCGCCCAGCACGCCGAGCACTTCGCCCGGCGCGATGCGCAGGCTCACACCATCGACCACGACGGTGTTGCCGTAGGCCACGCGCAAGTTTTCGACTTCGAGCGCGGCGCTCGCGGTGGTAGAGGCATCGGCTTGCGCACCGCTCAGGCGCTCGCGCAACGCGCGTGCATCGAGCGTCGCCGACGGGCTCGCGCGTCGCGGCCATTGCACGAGCGCGCGAAGCGGCTTGCGCCACGCCTCGGGCAGATGCGCGACGCCGCGCAGGATTTGCGCGACCACGCCGTCGGGTTCGCTGATCAGCACGAACACCAGATTGAGCGCGAGCACGAGCGCGACCCAGTCGTTGATTGTGCCGCCGAACGAGAGCAGTTGCGCGAGCGCGCCGCCCGGCGCGAACACGCCCGCGAGCACGCCGCCGAACAGATAGCCCGCGCCCGAGAGCACGGCCATGCTGAGCACCGCGAGCGAATCGGCCCATGCGTAGCCTTCGCCGAAGCGCTGG
>NZ_JAAGPN010000633.1:0-687 GCF_017104805.1 Paraburkholderia sp. Ac-20347
TCTCCCGGCGGCGTGGGCCCGTTCATGCTGGGTTTCCTTGTCGATGGGATTGCGTGTCGGCGTGTGCGCCGGCTTTCACTTCCTGCGCGGCGGACGTGGTCGCGCCGCGCGGCGCGAGGATTGCCGCAAACGCGAGCGCGAGCATCGCGCCGGGGCCGACGGTCAGGCCGAAGGTTTCGAGCAGCGGCACATGCGAGAGCGCGAGCAGCCCGAAGCCTGCGACGGTCGCGAGATTCGCCACCAGCAGCGAGACCAGCGTGTGCGGCGCGATGGGCGCCGATTCGTCAGCGGATTGCCCGTGCCGCGTCGCGCCGCGCTTGCAGAAAAACAGCGCATAGTTCGAGCCCACCGCCACGATCAGCAGCATCCCGACGAGGTGCAGGATCGTCATCGGCACGCCCGCGAGCGCGAAGCCCGCGATCACCACCAGCACGGCGGCGACGAGCGGCGCGAGCGCGCGCGCGGCCAGACGCAGCGAACGCAGCGCGAGCGCGAGCAGCACGCAGATCGCCACGAAGCCGGCAAGCGAGAGCCGGATGTCTTCGTGCACGTAATTCACGTAGAGGCGGTCGGCTTCCGTTTTGAGGTCGACGAACAGCGCGCCCGGCACGCCCGCCTGCGCGACGGCGGCGCGGATTGCGTCGGCGTCGAGGCTCGACGTGTTGGCGGCGCTCGCGGCGTTCGCGT
>NZ_JAAGPN010000634.1:0-846 GCF_017104805.1 Paraburkholderia sp. Ac-20347
AAACATAAAGACAGCTATTACCATATCTTCACAATATTGAAAAGCCTCAAGCGTCTTCTGGTTTTGTGGGTAAGGTGCAGGGTTATTGGTATTATTTAAGAAGCCTTAAAATTTATCTATTCTTGGTGTGCCGTTTGGCTATTATTCTTGGCTCTTTGTATGTTACCGCACCATTTTTAACACAAATTTTATTTAAAACCGATATTGAACAAAAACAATTTGAACAATACGAACAGAGTATTGAGTCTGCCAAAAATGAAATCATCGGTAAAATTGATGATGAAATTCGTGCCAAAAAAGAGAAAATTAATAGCCTGCGTGTCAAATTGGATACCGAAATTAGTGGTGGGCGTGGTACAGGTCGAGGCAAAGGCCCTATTGCCCAAAATTTGGAAAATGAAATCCTTGAGCATAAAGCAGAATTAGAGACACTCATCAAAGATCGTAATGACAAAGAAAAGAAAATTGAGGATGTCATCATTGGGTATAATGACAAGACATTAGATGAAGGTGTATTAACAGCACTTGGGATTAAGGTTGCCAAAGACAGCCCATTATTTCGTGAACGAGCCATTGAGCAGTTAGAAAAAGACTCCGCCTATCAAAAAGTTAAACAAGCAGTGGATTTTTTCTTACTGGGGTTGGGCTTAATTTTGATTGTAGGTAAGTTTTTTCAGACCAAATCTGTACAGCTTTATTTTTCAGAAATTCTACAAGAAAAATGGCTAAAATACGAGCGAGGGGTTTTTGATGAATATTTAAACCCTACCGAGCGAAGCAGTAGCCTTTTACCTACCACAACAGCATTTCCTGCTGAATTTGAAGCCATGATGGTCAGGTATAATA
>NZ_JAAGPN010000635.1:0-842 GCF_017104805.1 Paraburkholderia sp. Ac-20347
GCCGTGAGATCGCGCGGCATGTGCATGACGAGATCCGCATCGACGATGGCGATATTCGGCGTGAGTTCGTAATCGGCAATCGGGTATTTGTGGCCGGTTTTTTCGTCGGTCACGACGGCGAACGGCGTGACTTCGGAGCCGGTGCCCGAGGTGGTGGGAATCGCAACGAGTTCCGCTTTCACGCCCATGCGCGGGAAGCGATGAATACGCTTGCGAATATCCATGAAACGCTGCGCCAGTTCCTCGAAACGAATTTCGGGGTGCTCATACATCACCCACATGATCTTGGCCGCGTCCATGGCGCTGCCGCCGCCGAACGCAACGATCACATCGGGCTTGAATGCGCGCAGTGCAGCGCCACCGCGACGCACCATGTCGAGCGTCGGGTCCGCCTCGACGTCGCTGAACACCGACACCTCCAGCCCCTGCGATTTGAGCGTTCGAATCAGTTCGCCCGCATGGCCTTGCGTGAAAAGAAAGCGATCGGTCACCACCGTGGCGCGCGTTTTGTCGCGCAGATCTTCGAGCGCGAACGGCAAACAGCCGCGGCGGAAATAAATACTCTTCGGCAATTTATGCCACAGCATATTCTCCGCCCGTTTAGCGACGATCTTCCGGTTGATCAGATGTTGCGGGCCGACGTTTTCCGAAACGGAATTGCCGCCCCACGAACCGCAGCCGAGCGTGAGCGACGGCGCGAGCCTGAAGTTATAGAGGTCGCCGATGCCGCCGTGCGACGAAGGCGTATTCACGAGCACACGCGACGTCTTCAAACGTTTGCCGAACAGCGCGACGCGATCACGCTGATTGTCCTGATCCGTATACAGCACCGACGTGTGGCC
>NZ_JAAGPN010000636.1:0-833 GCF_017104805.1 Paraburkholderia sp. Ac-20347
ACGCCCGCTTGAGGGCATCGGGGCATACCCCCGGCGTCAGTTTCGGCACCGGCAGCTTCGACAAACCAGGCCGACTGGCCAAAACACCATCGCAGCGACGCTGCGAAACGAGTTTTTCAACAGAATCCCTTCGGCCGCGTCGATGACATCGTTGGGCGCGGTCAGGCCGCCGGGGCTGCCGCTCACCGGCTTCACATCGACATAGGTCACGCCCGACGCGCTGCCCGCAATCAGCAAACGGTCGGTGAATTGCGCGCTCAACGAACCGCCCGCATTGAGCCAGGTGTTGACGGCAACGGTGCCTTGCGCGCCGCTGTAATTGCCCGTCACGTTGACCGCGCGATACGACGTCGCCGAAGTTGGCGCCGTGCCGATGGACGGCGACGCCTGAAAATCGATCAGGCTGTTGGCGTTCGTCAGTGTCGTGAGCGTCGAGTCGCCCGTCACGTTCCAGCGGCTCGCGTCGGTGAGGGCGAGCGTGGTGGTGCTGCCTGCATCGGTCGTCACGACGCCGTTCAAGGTCGAATGGTCGGCCGTGACCGTGAGCAGCGACGGTACGGTGCCGGTCGTCGAGTCGATGGCGGCGCTCGCGCCGGTCACGGTCGATCCGGTGAGCGAGACATTGGCGATGCCGCCCGCCGCGAGGATGGCGGCGCCTTGATCGGATTGCACCGTCGTATCGGTCAGGGAGACGGCTTCCTCGGGCTCGCCCGCGCGCACGACGGCGCCGGCCGCCGCTATCGCCACGGCGGACGGCGTGGGCGGTGTAGCGGCGAGAGCGGAAGGGCGTCGGGGAGGGGAAGAGGGGGCTGGCTGGCGGAGAACGCGGTGGG
>NZ_JAAGPN010000637.1:0-829 GCF_017104805.1 Paraburkholderia sp. Ac-20347
AAATTTCAAGTGAACTTAAGCAAGAGATGTATCATGATGCAAAAAACTTATGGGTTTCTGCGTTATTTGAAAATATTCCAGCATCTTTACCAAATATCACATTTGAAGAACAAAAGGCTTTATTCTTTATGCTTACTAAAGAAGCCTTAGACGCAGACTTAATCAAATTTATACCACCTAATGGTATTTGGTATGAAGGATATGATATTTGGGATGTCTCATCAGATGAAATTGTTGCCTATCTTAGAGATAATTTTCCTAAAGATGCGACAGATGGGCTGGATTCTTGTGTTAATAACTATTTTTATGATATTGCTCCAGCTGTCCTATGGCGTCAAGGTGATGGTAGTTATTATGGCAGTTAAATCAATTCCCTAACACCCAAGTCACTGTTGGCAGTGATTTGATTGTCAAAAGCTGTCAAGACACTTATCAATACACTCATGATCAAAAACAAGCAGGATTTAGTGCCGATGTTGGCTTTGATGGCAAACCCCAAAGCTTTAGTATCAATGGTGGCAAAACGGATGTAGATGCCGATTATGCCCAAGTCATCCACCAAACTGGTATCACAGCCAATCAATACATCCTGTCTGTACAAAGACAAGGTACGTTCACTGGTGGCTATCTCATCACCGATGCAGGTAAAAACCAAACCCAATTTGCCCAAGGCATCCAAACCCAAGACATACAAAACCACCTAAACCATCAAGGCGATGCCATCAGTGTCGGCATTGGCATTGGTGCAGACACCAGCCATCCAAATGGCAAAGCCAAACCTGCCCTACAAGGCTTAGGCTATGGTATAATAACCCCAGCTCATAAAACC
>NZ_JAAGPN010000638.1:0-810 GCF_017104805.1 Paraburkholderia sp. Ac-20347
TGCGGCGCGCCGCACGCCATGCCAAGCTGGGCGTGGGCGGCGATGATCTTCTTCGTCGCGCTGCTGCTCTACGCGGCGCGCTTCTTCACGGGCGGCTGACGCCCGCAGTCGTCGCGGCGTTCCGGCGGCGGCGTGCTCACGCCGCGCGCCGTCGCGCCATCCGCTTCCCGTTCTTCGTTCACTGACCCCGGAACTCGCGCCGCCACGCCGACGGCGAGGTGCTGAACGCCTGCACGAAATGCTGTCGCAGCGACGCCGCCGAGCCGAAGCCCGCGCGCTGGGCGACGGCGTCGATCGGCTGATCGGTGCTTTCGAGCAACTGTTGCGCACGCGCGAGACGCTCGCCGAGCAGCCACGCGCCGACGGTCGCGCCCGTCGTCAGCCGGAACTGGCGCGTGAAGGTGCGGCGGCTCATCAGCGCGCGTTCGGCCAGCGTGTCGAGCGTGTGGGGCGTGTCCAGATTCGCGCGGACCCAGTCGAGCAGACCCGACAGCCGGTCGCCGCGCCCGCGCGCCGCGACCGGCTGCTGCACGTACTGCGCCTGATTGCCTTGCCGATGCGGCGGGACCACGAGGCGGCGCGCGACGTAGTTGGCCGCGTCGGTGCCCGCGAGGCGGCGCAGCAGATGCAGGCAGCAATCGAGTCCTGCTGCCGTGCCCGCCGAAGTGAGGATGTCGCCGTCGTCGACGTAAAGCACGTGCGGGTCGAAGCGCACGCGCGGGAAGCGGCGCGCGAAGGCGTCGGCGGCGGCCCAGTGCGTGGTGGCCGGACGGCCGTCGAGCAGACCGGCGTGCGCGAGCACGAAAGCGC
>NZ_JAAGPN010000639.1:0-670 GCF_017104805.1 Paraburkholderia sp. Ac-20347
GGGGGGGGGGGGGGGGGGGGGGGTGGAGGGGGGGGGGGGGAGCCGGGCACAAACGCGCTGGCTCGCCGGCACGCCCGGGCTCGCGCGGGACGCGATCGCGCAACTCGAGCACGCTGGCTTCGACGCCGCGTTCACCTCGCTGCGCTGGTGGGACTTCTCGTCGAGCTGGATGGTCGAGGAGCACGACGTGGTGCGCCGCGTGGGCTCGCCGATCGCGTTTCCCGAAGCGCCGTACGGCACGCGCTTCATCCACGATCTCGACGGCGCCACCGACGCGCGTGCGGTCGAGCGCGCCTACCGCCGCATGCTGCGCACGGCGGCGGCCACCGGCACCGGCTGGCTCGTGCCGATGGGCTTCGAATACGGCGTGGAGGAAGCCAGCGGCCACGGCGATCCGCACGCGCACGACTACGGTGCACGCACGCAGGCGCTGAGCTGGCAGGACATGAAAGCGCGCGGACCGTTCGATCTTTCGGCCGACATCGCGCACGCGAACGCCTTGCAGCGCGAGACCTTCATCCTTCAGACCAATGGCGAGCTGCGCGCGCTCAACGGCCCCGGCGCGCCGGTCGCCGCGTTGCTGCGCGGCGATCACGCCGATCTGCGCGACGCGGGCGAAGCGCTCCTCACGCTCGTCAATCCCGCGCTCGCCGCGCCGGTGCGCGTGAAC
>NZ_JAAGPN010000640.1:0-800 GCF_017104805.1 Paraburkholderia sp. Ac-20347
TTGCCGTCTAGAATTGAGAGTTCAAATAAAAAAGTAGAGCCTGAAGATGCATTATCCAGTATGGCTGCTGCTGTGGTGGCTGCACCTGTGATGTCACAAACCTCGCAAGCACAAATGGTTTATGAGCCTTTAACAGAGAATAATAAAGAAAATCAGGCAGATACGCAGGCAAAAATTGATGAGAATTCACAAAATCAAGACAGTGTTCGCGTCAATAATCCAAGTGGCGGTCTGTCGCACGCTCAAGATTGGCAAGCACATGATGATGAAAATCAGGACGCTGATTATGTGGTAGATATGACCTTTGACAAACGCTCGGCTGTACTCGATGAGCATTTGGATGAACGCCGAATTTTTGACCAAAATAACGACCCTTTGCTTAATGCAACAGAAACGGTGAGCATTGCCATTATGCCACGCAACTCGTTTGCTGGGTTGCCAGGTTGCACCGTACTTGAAATTGTGCGTACATATGGTATGAAATATGGCGTTATGAATCTGTTTCATCGCTATGAAAATGAAGATGGTACGGGTGATTTGTGGTTTAGTATGATGGGCGTTGGGTATGAGGGAGTGTGTGCATTTGACTTAAACAGTTTGCCTGAATCTCATTTTATGGGGCTGACTTTATTTTTGGCATTACCGCATCCACATGCGTTAAGAGGATTTGACAGCATGGTCTCGGTGGCACATATGATTGCTCAGGACTTGTCGGCAGATATGCTTGATGAGCAAGGCGATTTGGTTGATGATGCTTATTTTGCTAAGCTTCGTTCGGTCGTTTCTGAGCATAACGCCAA
>NZ_JAAGPN010000061.1:0-39084 GCF_017104805.1 Paraburkholderia sp. Ac-20347
GCGCCGTCGCGCGGGCGAGGGTGGCGGGGCTCGTCAGCGTCACGGCGGGCGTTCCGTCGGCGAGCCGTGTGAGCCAATGCGCACGCCACGCGCTCACGTCTGCCTCCGCACGCGCGTCGAGTGCGTCGAGCGTGTCGAGCGCGTTGAGCGTGGCGCTGTGCGCGTCGCGAACATCCGCCTGCGCGAACGTGCCCGCGCGTAACGCGGCGTCGGCGGCGTGCATCACGAGCCAGAGTGTCGTCGAAGTCGTCGGCATGCTGTTGGGTTCTCCCGCTTGAATCTCATCCATTCGCCGATAGACATTCGGCCCGCGCCCGCCCGGGGCAGCGCGTAGAATACAGGCTCCCCGACGCGCGGAAGCCGGTGCAAGACCGGCGCGGTCGCGCCACTGTAACCGTTTGCGCATCAAAAACGCCGCCAGGCCCGATCCTCGGGCGGCCCGGCGCGCAGCAACGGAAGCCAGACCTGAGCGTCGGGTTGAACGCTTTCTCGCCACACTCAACGACTATCGGGGCGCGTCACCCCCAAAGGAGAAGTCACCATGTCGCAAGCCGCCCTCCATCCGGCTCAGGTTCCGGGCGCCACGCCCGCGCCGATTCCCCTGCGCGAAATCCTGCCGTGGGCCATCTTCGGCGGTCTGATGCTGCTGCTGGCGCTGTATTTCGTCGGCGCCGAACAGGGCGCGACGTCGATCTTCCCGGGCATGTACGTCCACGAATTCGTTCACGACGGCCGCCATCTGCTCGGCTTTCCGTGCCACTGACCGGGAGCTGACATGGTAGGCAAGCTGTTGATACGCGGGATGCTCGCCGGCATCGCCGCGGGACTGCTCACGTTCTCGTTCGCCAAAATCGCGGGCGAACCGCAGGTCGATCAGGCCATTTCGTTCGAGGAAAAGGCCGACGCCGCGAAGGGCGAAGCGCCCGAGCCGGAAATCGTCAGCCGCGAAGTGCAGGCGAGCTACGGTCTCTTTACCGGCGTGATGGTCTATGGCGCGTCGATCGGCGGCCTGTTCGCTCTGGTGTTCGCCTACGCGCGCGGCCGCACGGGACCGCTGTCGGCGCGCGCGCTGTCGGCGTGGCTTGCGCTGGCGGCCTTCATCGCCATCTATCTGGTGCCGAACCTCAAATATCCGGCCAATCCGCCTTCGGTCGGCGACCCGGACACCATCGGCTATCGCACCGGCCTGTTCTTCCTGATGATCGCGATCTCGATCGCCGTCTCGGTGTTCGCGCTCAAGGTGCGCGCGGCGCTCGCGCCGAACCGCGGTGCGTGGAACGCGTCGATCGTCGCGCTGGTGCTGTTCGTGGTCGTGATCGGCGCGGTGGATCTCGCGCTGCCGGTCATCAACGAAGTCCCCGCCGCGTTCCCGGCCGTGGTGCTGTGGAAATTCCGCACCGTCGCGATCGGCATGCAGGCGATCCTCTGGACCACGATCGGCCTGCTGTTCGGCGCGCTGGTCGAGCGTCTCGAACGCGCCGGCGCGCGCGCGGGCGGCCTGGCCGCGCAGCGCACTTAACGCCGCGCCAAAAATACGCGGGTCCGCGCCGTCTATCGAAAAAGCGACCCGAAACTTGTCAAAACGCCCCGCGGGCTTGCGCCTGGCGGGGCGTTGTCTTTGCGCCTTTCAAAAGCATCGCGCCCTGACAGTGCGGGCGAAACGCCGCCGCGCCGGGCCCGGCGGTCTGCATCGACGGGAATTGGTGCAATGCAGCACGCGCGCCGGGCGCGTTTGAGCAAACAATTTGGCGCTGCGACGATCCGCGCCACTTCCCGGGCTTTTGTTGCGCGCCCGGGATCTCGACAACGACTTCCCCGGAGACGCGCGTGATGCTTTACGGCTTTGGCCCGGTGCTGCTCGCCGGCACGATCCAGACGATCGAACTCTCGTTGCTGTCGCTGGGCGTGGCCGTGCTGCTCGGCCTCGCGGGCGCGGCGGCCAAGCTCTCGTTCAACCGGCCGCTCGCGGCCTGCGCGACGGCCTACACCACGCTGATCCGCTCGGTGCCCGACCTGGTGCTGATGCTGCTGCTGTTCTACAGCATCCAGATCGGCGTGAACGAGGCCACCGACGCGCTCGGCATGGCGCAGATCGACATCGATCCGTTCGTGGCGGGCGTGCTCACGCTCGGCTTCATCTACGGCGCGTATTTCACCGAGACCTTTCGCGGCGCGTTTCTCGCCGTGCCGCGCGGGCAGCTCGAAGCGGGCTACGCCTACGGCATGAGCGGCGCGCGCGTGTTCGCCCGCATCCTGTTTCCGCAGATGATGCGTTTCGCGCTGCCGGGCATCGGCAACAACTGGCAGGTGCTCGTGAAGGCGACGGCGCTGGTGTCGATCATCGGTCTCGCCGATGTCGTGAAGGCCGCCCAGGACGCGGGGCGCAGCACCTTCAACCTGTTCTTCTTCCTGCTGATCGCCGCGCTCATCTATCTCGCGATCACGACGATTTCGAACTTCGCGCTGATCTGGCTCGAACGCCGTTACTCGGCGGGCGTGCGCCACGCGCAACTCTGACACCGCAAGGGCACAAGCGATGAACGAAATCCTTCAGCAATTCGGCCGCGCGTTCCTCTACTGGGACGGCGAGCACGTCTCCGGCCTCGCCATGACGCTCTGGCTGCTCGTGGTGTCGGTGGCGTTCGGCTTCGTGTGCGCGGTGCCGCTCGCGGTCGCGCGCGTCTCGCAGCGGCGCTGGCTGTCGATGCCGGTGCGCTTCTACACCTACGTGTTTCGCGGCACGCCGCTCTACGTGCAGCTTCTGCTGATCTACACGGGCGTGTACAGTCTCGCCTTCGTGCGCAGCGAGCCGCTTCTCGACGCGTTCTTCCGCAGCGGTCTGAACTGCGCGATCCTCGCGTTCGCGCTCAACACCTGCGCGTACACCACCGAGATTTTCGCGGGCGCGATCCGCGCGACCTCGCACGGCGAAGTGGAAGCGGCGCGCGCCTACGGCATGAGCCCGTTCACGATGTACTGGCGCATCGTTCTGCCTTCGGCGCTGCGCCGCGCGCTGCCGCTGTACAGTAACGAAGTGATCCTGATGCTGCACGCCACCACGGTCGCGTTCACGGCCACGGTGCCCGATCTGCTCAAGGTGGCGCGCGACGCCAACTCGGCCACGTACCGCTCGTTCGAGTCGTTCGGCCTCGCGGCGCTGATCTACTGTGCGGTATCGTGCGTGCTGGTGGCCGCGTTCCGCCGCGCGGAAAAGCGCTGGCTCGGCCATCTGGCCGTGCGCACGCGCTGAATCGCCTTGCACTGACGCGACATTTTTTTGGAGACCATCTTGGCTCAGACGATGCAAACGACGCCTGCGGGCGAGAGCAAGCTGATCGCGCGCGACATCCACAAGCGTTACGGCGACAACGAAGTGCTCAAGGGCGTCTCGCTCGACGCGAAGAAGGGCGACGTGATCAGCATCATCGGCGCGAGCGGTTCGGGCAAAAGCACGTTCCTGCGCTGCATCAATTTCCTCGAGAAGCCGAACGCGGGCGAGATTGTCGTCGATGGCGAAACGGTGCGCACGAAAGCGGCCCGTGACGGCGGCCTCGAAGTGGCCGATCACAAGCAGCTTCAGCGCATCCGCACCAAGCTCGCGATGGTGTTCCAGCACTTCAATCTCTGGTCGCACATGAACGTGATCGAGAACGTGATGGAAGCGCCGCTGCACGTGCTCGGCGTGCCGCGCAAGGAAGCCGAGGAACGCGCGCGCGAGTATCTGGAGAAAGTCGGGCTCGCGCCGCGCGTGGAGAAGCAGTATCCGTCGCATCTGTCGGGCGGCCAGCAGCAGCGCGTGGCGATCGCGCGCGCGCTCGCCATGCATCCGGACGTGATGCTGTTCGACGAACCGACGTCGGCGCTCGATCCCGAGCTCGTCGGCGAAGTGCTCAAGGTGATGCAGAAGCTCGCCGAGGAAGGCCGCACGATGATCGTCGTGACGCACGAAATGGGTTTCGCGCGCAACGTGTCGAATCACGTGATGTTCCTGCATCAGGGCCGCACCGAGGAGCAGGGCGCGCCCGCCGACGTGCTCGGCGCGCCGAAGAGCGAGCGCCTGCGCCAGTTTCTGTCGGGCAGTCTGAAATAAGCGACGCAAGCCGTATCCGCGCATGAACCAGGAAGGGAACGCATCCGCCGCTTCGATGGCATCGACTGCATCGGTTGCATCGACCACGCCAGCCGTCGCGCGCGCGAATCGCACGACGCAGGTGGCGATCGTCGCGCTGCCGCCGGTGTCGATGTCGGGCGTGGGCCCGATCGTCGACGCGCTCAATCTCGCCAACGAGATCGACGGCCGCGCGCTCTACCGCTGGCAGATGTACTCGTGGAACGGCCGGCCCGTGCCGCTCGCGGGCGGCGCGCAGTGGCCCGCCGACGGCACCTTCGGCGACGCGCTCGCGTGCGACTGGCTGATCGTCGTGACCGAGCGCTATCAGCAGTTCGCCGACTATCGCCTGTTCCTCGCCAGCCTCGCGCGCCTCGGGCAGCGCACGCCGCTCGTCACCGGCATTCATCACGGCGTCTGGTGGCTCGCGATGGCCGGGCAGTTGCAGGGCTATCGCGTGGCCGTGAACTGGGAGACGTACCAGCAGTTCGCCGAGCAGTTCGAGCGCACCATCGTCACGCAGCATCTCTACGAGATCGACCGCGATCGCGCGACCTGCGCGGGCGGCCAGGCGACGCTCGACTTCATGCTGGCGATGATCGGCCGCGAGCACGGCCCCGAACTCGTGGACCGCATCGCCGACGCGATGGGCGCGAGCACGCTGCGCAGCGGCGACGAGCGTCAGCGCATTCCGTTCGTGACCGCGCCCGGCGAGCGTCATCCGCGCCTGAACGACGCGCTCATGCTGATGGAAGCGAACATCGAGGATCCGCTCACGACCGACGAGATCGCCGGGCACGTGGGCGTCTCGCGCCGTCAGCTCGAACGCCTGTTCCGGCAGTATCTGAACGCGATGCCGTCGAAGTACTACCTCGGCCTGCGGCTCGCGAAAGCGCGCTCGCAGTTGCAGCGCACCAGCAAGTCGGTGGTGCAGATCAGCCTCGCGTGCGGGTTTTCGTCGGCGGCGCATTTTTCGAACGCGTATCGCGAGCGCTTCGGCGTGACGCCGCGCGAGGATCGGCGCAACTGGATCGAGCGTCAGCACGGCGGCGCGAATTCCGAGCCGCGCGCCGGGGCGCTGGTGGAGCCGCCCGAGCGTGATTGAGGCGTGATTGAAGCGTGACCCGGCGCACGAAACGTGCTCGATCGCCGGATGAAACCCCGCCGCGCCGCCGCTGACGAAAAAACGCGTCGCGCCTGCGCAAGACGTTTGCAGCGCGGTTGCCTACACTGCAACCGATACTCGCTCGATTGAGCCCATTAGCATCCGGTTCGTACCCCAATCGCGCCTCGCGCGGCACGAGCCTGAATCGAGAACCTGAATCGGCACCCGATTCGAGACCACAAGGATTCGCCATGAACGACCAGACTGTGAGCCGCCAGACCTTCGACGAAGTGATGGTGCCGTGCTTCTCGCCCGCGCCGTTCGTGCCCGACCGCGGCGAAGGCTCGCGCGTGTGGGACACCGCCGGGCGCGATTACATCGACTTCGCCTGCGGTATCGCCGTGACCTCGCTCGGCCACGCGCATCCGGAACTGCTCAAGGTGCTGCACGAGCAGGGCGGCAAGCTCTGGCACATCGGCAACGGCTACACCAACGAGCCGGTGCTGCGCCTCGCGAAGAAGCTCGAGTCGCTGACGTTCGCCGATCGCGCGTTCTTCGCCAACTCGGGCGCGGAAGCCAACGAAGCCGCGCTCAAGCTCGCGCGCCGCGTCGCCTTCGACCGCCACGGCGAGCAGAAGGCCGAGATCGTCTCGTTCACGCAGTCGTTCCATGGCCGCACCTTCTTCACGGTCAGCGTCGGCGGCCAGCCGAAATATTCGGAAGGCTTCGGCCCGATTCCGCAAGGCATCATCCATCTGCCGTACAACGACATCGACGCCGCCAGGCGCGCGATCGGCCCGCAAACCTGCGCGGTGATCGTCGAGCCGGTGCAGGGCGAAGGCGGCGTGATTCCCGCCGATCCGGCCTTCCTGCGCGCGCTGCGCGAGGCCTGCGACGCGCACGGCGCGCTGCTGATTTTCGACGAAGTGCAAACCGGCGTGGGCCGCACGGGCACCTTCTACGCCTACGAGCAGACCGGCGTGACGCCCGACATCCTGACCACGGCGAAGGCGCTCGGCAACGGTTTCCCGATCGGCGCGATGCTCACGACCGAAGCCATCGCGGCGCACTTCAAGGTGGGCGTGCACGGCACGACCTACGGCGGCAATCCGCTCGGCGCGGCCATCGCGCACAAGGTCGTCGAGCTGATCAGCGACCCGGCGGTGCTGGCGGGCGTGCGCGAACGCGGCGAGACGATCCGCGCGAAGCTCGCGCAGCTGAACGCGCGCTTCGACGTGTTCAAGGAAGTGCGCGGCCAGGGCCTGCTGATCGGCGCCGAACTGAACGCGCGCTTCGCGGGCCGCGCGAAGGACTTCAACGGCGCGGCGGCGAATCGCGGCGTGATGATGCTGATCGCCGGTCCGGACGTGCTGCGCTTCGCGCCTTCGCTGATCATGCCGGCGTCCGATCTGGACGAGGGCTTCGCGCGCCTCGAACAGGCGTTCGAAGACGTGGTCGGCGCGCACTGACCGGCGTTCATTCTCCATCACAGGACCGACGATGCTATTCGTTCGCCCCGCCAGGCTCGCCGATCTCGACGCGATCGCGCACATGGCCCGCACCGCGCAGCCCGTGCTGCATTCGCTGCCGCACGACCGCGCGGCGCTCGAAGCGCGCATCGCGCTGTCCGAGGATTCGTTTCGCGCGGACGTCGACTTTCCGGGCGAGGAGTTCTATCTCTTCGTGCTCGAAGATTCGGCGACGGGCCGGCTCGTCGGCACGTCGAGCCTGATCGCGGCGGCGGGCTACTCGGAGCCGTTCTACGCGTTCCGCAACGACGCGCTGATCCACGCCTCGCGCGAACTGCACGTGAACCGCAAGATTCACGCGCTCACGATGTCGCACGAACTCACGGGCAAGAGCCGCCTCGCGGGCTTCTATATCGATCCCGCGCTGCGCGGCGACGCGGCGGCGCATCTGATGTCGCGCGCGCGCATGATGTACGTGGCGATGAACCGCCGCCGCTTCACGCCCGAGGTGTTCTCGCTGCTGCTCGGCGTGACCGACGACGCGGGCGCCTCGCCGTTCTGGGAAGCGGTGGGCCGCAAGTTCTTCGGGCGCGATTTCAAGGACATCGAAATGGCCTCGGGCGGCAGAAGCCGCACCTTCATCGCCGAAGTGATGCCCGCGTATCCGCTCTACGTGCCGCTGTTGCCGGAAGCGGCGCAGCGCGTGCTCGGCGAGCCCGATCCGCGTGCGCTGCTCGCGTACGAGATTCATCTCGAAGAAGGTTTCGAGCCGGACCGTTACGTCGATATCTTCGACGCGGGCCCGGTGCTCACGGCGCAGGTCGATCGCACGGCCTCGGTCGCGGGCAACGCGACGCGCGTGGTGCGTGAAGGCGCGTCCGCGGGCGCGCAAACGGGCGCGCAGGTTTCCGAAACCTATCTGGTCGCCAGCGAACAGGGCGGCGAGTTCCGCTGCGTACTCGCCACGCTGCCGGTGCAGGAAGCGAACGCGCACGCGCCACATGCACCGCACGCGCCGCTGGCCCTCGTCGCCGACGCGCCGCTCGACGCCGCCACGCGCGCGGCGCTGAACGTGCAGGACGGCGCGCGCGTGCGCTGCGCGCCGCTGTATCGCGAGACGCCCGACAACGACAATTCGATGGGAGAAGCGCAATGATCGTGGTACGCGTCGTGCAGACGGGCGATGTGGACGCGCTCGTCGCGTTGGCCCAGGAAACCGGCCCCGGTCTCACGACCTTCAAGCCCGACCGCGAGGCGCTGGCCGCGCGCATCGAGCGCACGCGGCGCACGCTCGCGGGCGAAGCCGCGCCAGCCGAGGCGGGCTACTTCTTCGTGATGGAAGACACCGCGAGCGGCGACGTGGCGGGCGTCTGCGGCATCGAAACGGCCGTGGGCCTCACGCAGCCGTTCTACAACTATCGCGTGAGCACGGTGGTGAACGCGAGCCAGGACCTCGGCATCTGGACGCGCATGCGCGCGCTCAACATCTCGCACGACCTCACCGGTTACGCGGAAGTGTGCTCGCTGTTCCTCTCGCCGCGCCATCGCACGGGCGGCATGGGCGGGCTGCTGTCGCGCTCGCGCTTCATGTTCATCGCGCAGTTCCGCGAGCGTTTTCCGGAACGCATCTGCGCCGAATTGCGCGGCCATTTCGACGGCGAAGGCACCTCGCCGTTCTGGCGCGCGGTCGGTTCGCACTTCTATCAGATCGATTTCAATGCCGCCGATTATCTGAGTTCGCATGGCCGCAAGGCGTTTCTCGCCGAGCTGATGCCGCGCTACCCCGTCTACGTCGAACTGCTGCCCGAGGAGGCGCAGGCGTGCGTGGGCCTCACGCACGCGGACACGGTGCCCGCGCGCCGCATGCTCGAAGGCGAAGGGCTGCGCTACGAGAATCACGTCGATATTTTCGATGCGGGCCCCGTGCTCGAATGCCATATCGCCGATTTGCGCACGGTGCGCGAGAGTGTGGTGGTGCCCGTGCGCATCGGCGCGCAGACGGCCGAAGAGGGCGTGCGCTCGCTGGTCTCGAATACGTCGCTCGCGGATTTCCGCGTGGGTTTCGCGCCGGGCGTCGTCAGCGACGGCGCGTTCACGCTGAGCGTGCAGGAAGCGGCCGCGCTCGGCGTGCGCGAAGGCGAGCCGGTGCGCGTGCTGGGCGCCGCTCGGCGTCAGGGCGCGTGACTGCGAACAGGCAGCACGCGCGAGCAAAACAACAGGACGAGTCATGAACGAGCTTTTCATCGATGGGCAATGGTGCGCGGCCTCGGGCGCCGCGTTTGCGTCGCGTAATCCGGGCACGGGCGCGATCGTGTGGAGCGGCAACGCCGCCAACGAGGACGACGTCGAGCGCGCGGTGAGCGCCGCGCGCCGAGCGTTCCCGGCGTGGTCGAATCTGTCGCTCGACGCGCGCTGCGAGATCGTCAAGCGCTTCGCGGCGCTCGTCACCGAACGCAAGGAGCAGCTCGCCCAGGCCATCGGCCGCGAAACCGGCAAGCCGCTCTGGGAGGCGCGCACCGAAGCGGCGTCGATGGCGGCCAAGGTCGCGATCTCGATCACCGCCTACAACGAACGCACCGGCGAAAAGCGCAGCGACATGGCCGACGGCGTGGCCGTGCTGCGTCATCGTCCGCATGGCGTGGTGGCCGTGTTCGGTCCGTACAATTTTCCGGGCCATCTGCCCAACGGCCATATCGTGCCCGCGCTGATCGCCGGCAACACGGTCGTGTTCAAGCCGTCCGAACTCGCGCCCGATGTCGCGCGCGTGACGGTCGAAATCTGGCGCGACGCCGGACTGCCCGCGGGCGTGATGAACCTCGTGCAGGGCGAGCGCGACACCGGCGTGGCGCTCGCGAATCATCGCCAGATCGACGGGCTGTTCTTCACCGGCAGCTCGAACACCGGCACGCATTTGCATCGCCAGTTCGGCGGCCGGCCCGAGATCGTGCTCGCGCTGGAGATGGGCGGCAACAATCCGCTCGTCGTCGCGCCGGTCGACGACGTCGATGCCGCCGTGCATCACGCGATCCAGTCGGCGTTTCTGTCGGCGGGGCAGCGCTGCACCTGCGCGCGCCGCATTCTGGTGCCGTCCGACGCGTTCGGCGAGCGCTTTCTGGCGCGCTTCGTCGAGGTGTCGTCGCGCATCGCGGTGGGCGAGTACGACGCCGATCCGCAACCGTTCATGGGCGCGGTGATCTCGGCGCGCGCGGCGGGCAAGCTGATGGAAGCGCAAGCCATGCTGCTCGAACGCGGCGCGAAGGCGCTGCTGCCGATGACGCAGCGCGACCCGGCGCTCGGCTTCGTCACGCCCGGCATTCTCGACGTGACCGGCGTGGCCGATCTGCCCGACGAGGAGCACTTCGGCCCGCTCGCGCAGATCGTGCGCTACGCCGGTTTCGACGACGCCATGGCCCAGGCCAACAACACCGCCTACGGTCTTTCGGCCGGTCTGCTCGCCGACGATGCCGCGCTCTGGCAGCGCTTCTCGCGCGAGATCCGCGCGGGCATCGTCAACTGGAACCGGCCCACCAACGGCGCGTCGAGCGGCGCGCCGTTCGGCGGTCCGGGCCGCTCGGGCAATCACCGTCCGAGCGCGTACTACGCAGCCGACTACTGCGCGTGGCCGATGGCCTCGGTGGAAAGCGCACAACTGCAGATGCCCGCGAGCGTTTCGCCGGGCCTTCAATTCTGAGGATCGACGATGAGCCATTCCGCAACCGGGTCCAAGGCCACCCTGGAGGCCAATTTCGACGGACTCGTCGGCCCGACGCACAACTACGCGGGGCTGTCGTTCGGCAACGTCGCGTCGCAGAACAACGAGAAGTCGGTCGCGAATCCGCGCGCCGCCGCGCAGCAGGGTCTGCGCAAGATGAAGCGGCTCGCCGATCTCGGCTTCGCGCAGGGCGTGTTGCCGCCGCAGGAGCGGCCGTCGATCCGTCTGCTGCGCGAGCTGGGTTTCAGCGGCAAGGAAACCGACGCGATCGCGCGCGCCGCGAAGGACGCGCCCGAACTGCTCGCGGCGGCCAGCTCGGCGTCGGCCATGTGGACCGCGAATGCGGCCACCGTGAGCCCGTCGGCCGACACGCCCGACCGGCGCGTGCATTTCACGCCCGCGAACCTGTGCAGCAAGCTGCATCGCGCGATCGAGCACGAGTACACGCGCCGCACGCTCGGCGCGATTTTCGCGGACCCGTCGCACTTCGTGGTGCACGAAGCGCTGCCCGGCACGCCCGCGCTCGGCGATGAAGGCGCGGCCAATCACACGCGTTTTTGCGCGCAATACGGCGAGCGCGGCGTGGAATTCTTCGTCTACGGTCGCAGCGAATACCGTCGCGGACCGGAGCCGAAGCGCTTTCCGGCGCGTCAGACTTTCGAGGCGAGCCGCGCGATCGCGCAGCGCCACGGCCTGAGCGACGACATCGCCGTGTTCGCGCAGCAGAATCCCGACGTGATCGACGCGGGCGTATTCCATAACGACGTGATCGCCGTGGGCAACCGCACGACGCTGTTCTGCCACGAGCGCGCGTTCGTCGAGCAAAGCAAGGTCTACGACGAACTGCGCGCGAAGCTCGCGGCGCAGGGCGCGGCGTTCGACGTGATCGAGGTGCCGGACGCGCAGGTGAGCGTCGCCGACGCGGTCACGTCGTATCTCTTCAACAGCCAGTTGCTGAGCGGCGCCGACGGCAAGCAGGTGCTCGTCGTGCCGCAGGAATGCCGCGAGAACCCGCGCGTGGCGATCTGGCTCGAAGAGCTGGTTGCGAAGCCCGGTCCGATCGACGACGTGCTCGTATTCGATCTGCGCGAGAGCATGAAGAACGGCGGCGGTCCCGCGTGCCTCCGTCTGCGCGTGGTGCTCAGCGAAGCGGAGCGCGCCGCCGTCGCGCCCGGCGTGTGGATGAACGACGCGCTGTTCGCGCGCCTCGACGCGTGGATCGAAAAGCACTATCGCGACCGCCTCGCGCCGCAGGATCTCACCGATCCGGCGCTGCTCGCGGAGTCGCGCACGGCGCTCGACGAACTCACGCAGATTCTCGGCCTCGGCTCGCTCTATGACTTCCAGCGCTGATTCCGCCGTGCTCGCCGACTTCCTCGCCGCCACGCTGGCGGGCTGGCGTCCCGCGCACGACGACGCACAAGCGGGCGTGTGCGCGAATGGCGCGGTGCGCTGGCAGTGGCAGGACGAAGGCGTGCTGTTGCTCGAACCGGCGCATGGCGATGTCGATGCCGATGTTCCGGCGCGCAGCGTGCTGATTTCGGCGGGCGTGCATGGCGACGAAACCGCGCCCATCGAGCTGCTTTCGCAGATGGTCGCGGACATCGCGGCGGGGCGTCTGCCGCTCGCGTGCCGTCTGCTCGTCGTGCTCGGCAACGCGGCCGCGATGCGCGCCGCCACGCGCTACGAGGACGACGACCTCAACCGTCTGTTCGGCGGCCGCCACGCGCGCGTGCCGCAGAGCCGCGAAGCGCCGCGCGCGATCGCGCTCGAACAGGCGGCGCAGCGCTTTTTCGAAACCGCGCCCGAAGCCACGCCCGACGGTGCCGGTACGCGCTGGCACCTCGACCTGCATACGGCGATCCGCGCCTCGGCGTTCGAACAGTTCGCGCTCCTGCCGTACACGGGCGGCGCGCTTTCGCGTGCGATGTTCGACTGGCTCGCCGACGCGCGCATCGCCGCCGTGCTGATCCACACGGAAAAGGGCGCGACCTATTCGTCCTTTACCGCCGACGCGTGCGGCGCGACCGCCTGCACGCTCGAACTCGGCAAGGTGCGTCCGTTCGGCCAGAACGACCTCGCGCGTTTCGCGAACGCCGATGCCGCGATCCGGCGGCTCGTGTCGGGCGCGCGCGCCGACGCCGATGCGCCGATGCCGCGTGTCTTCACCGTGATCGGCCAGATCACGAAGCAGAGCGACGCGCTGCAACTGCACGTGGCCGCCGACGTCGCCAACTTCACGCCGTTCGCGCGCGGCACCGTGCTCGCCGAGGACGGCGCGTATCGCTATGTCGTCGCGCACGACGAGGAGCGCATCGTGTTCCCGAATCCGTCCGTGAAGCCGGGTTTGCGCGCGGGCCTGCTCGTCGTCGAGACGACCGGCGAAACGCTGGCCGCGCTCGTCTGACGCGCGAGCGGCGCGCCTGCGCCGCTCTGCGCTTGCGCATCCACGACATCCAATTGCAATTTCCCCCCGCGCCGCATGGCTCGCCGACGGCGTAGGGGCGTTTTCGGGCCGCGTGCGCGGGCGCGGTACAATCGCGCCCTCGCGGTTGCTGCGGCGCATCAGAAACGATGGGGCCGTTTGAGCCGCTTTTTTGGCGCAGCGATCCTGCCCCAAGCGCGACGGAGACCACCGGAGCGCGCTGTAAACCGACTGGAAAGAGACACTGATGAACATGAACTGGAACAAGCTGGCCCGCCTCGCGCTCTGCGCGGCCGTCACCGTGGCCGCCGGCGCGGCGCACGCTGCCGATATCAAGGAAATCCGCTTCGGCGTCGAGGCGTCGTATGCGCCGTTCGAATCGAAGTCGCCGAGCGGCGAACTGCAGGGCTTCGACATCGACGTCGGCAACGCCGTCTGCGCGAAGCTCAAGGCGAAGTGCGTGTGGGTCGAAAATTCGTTCGACGGCCTGATTCCCGCGCTCGAAGCGCGCAAGTTCAACGCGATCAATTCGGACATGACGATCACTGACCAGCGTCGTCAGGCGATCGACTTCACCGATCCGATCTACGCGATCCCGAACCAGATGATCGCGAAGAAGGGCAGCCCGCTGCTGCCGACGCCGGCATCGCTGAAGGGCAAGCACGTGGGCGTGCTGCAGGGCACGATCCAGGAGTCGTATGCGAAGGCCAAGTGGGCGCCCGCGGGCGTTGACGTCGTGCCTTATCAGACGCAGGACCAGATCTACGCCGATCTCGTCTCGGGCCGTCTGGACGCCGCGTTCCAGGACGCCGAAGCCGCTTCGAAGGGCTTCCTGAACAAGCCGCAAGGCGCGGGCTTCGCGTTCGCGGGTCCGCAGGTCGTCGACGCCAAGCTGCTGGGCGAGGGCGTGGGCTACGGCGTGCGCAAGAACGACGCGGCGCTCAAGGCCGCGCTCAACGGCGCGCTGAAGGAACTGAAGGCCGACGGCACGATCGACAAGATCGCCGCCAAATACTTCGACGTGAAGGTCGTGCTGAAGTAAGCGCACGCGGCGTCATCGCGTAGCGCCCGACCGGCCGGTTGACACCGGCCGGTATTTTTTACGCGTCAATAGTTCGGAATCCGGAATAATGTCCGCGCGAGTCGCTGTAGAGGGCCGTGTGCGCGCCGTCGCGCGCGCGCCACTGAACGCGTAACATGGCGATTATTTTCGTGAATTGAGCGTCCGCTTCATATGCCGGACCTATCTGCCAGGATAAAATCTGCGGGTAAGAAAAAGTAAGAATTAAAGGTGGGATTGGAACGCGCCGCGGCGCCGCATCGCGGTCCGCAGGCGAGCAAGAAGAAGTCGAACGAAGAGAGACCAGACGGGCGCGACGACAAACGTGGCGCCACGCGGGGGACCCATGAGCTTCAATACCGCAGACCAGCACACGTCGGGTGCCGTGGCCGGCACGCCTTCGGGCGCGTCGTCCGGCGCCACGCAGGACCGCGCCGATTCCGTCGAAGTGTATTTCGCGCGCTTGCCGCTGCTCGATCGCGACGGCATGTTGTGCGCCTACGAAACCTTGCCGCGCATCGTCGCACGAGAAGGCGAACCGGCCGACAGTCACACGCCCGCCGATCCCGCAAACGCGGCGAACGCGGTGGAAGGGCTCACGCTCGCGCCTCCGTCACAGGCCGCCGTGCTTGTCGAGGCGTTCACGCGGCCCGCGCTGCGCGCCGCGCTCACGGGCCATCCGGCATGGATCGACGTGACGCGCGAAATGCTGTTCGACGACGCGCTGCTGCGTCTGCCCGCCGACCGCGTGACCTTCGAATTGCCGATCGACGTGGGCGCCGACCCCGAGGTGATCGCGCGCATCGTCAAGCTGCATGGCAAGCGCTTTCGCTTCGCGCTCGACAACGTCACGAAGGCCGACGAATCGTTCGCCAGGCTGCTGCCTTACGTGGACGCGATCAAGATCGATATTCGCGACATCGCGGCCACGATGCTGCCGAAGTTCGCGAGCGTGCTCAAGGCGGCGGGCAAACTGCTCGTCGCGCTGGGCGTCGAAAACAAGGACGACTACGAGCGCGTGCATGCGCTCGGCTTCGACCGCTTCCAGGGCTATTACTTCACGAAGCCGCACGGCGGCGCGCGCCGCGCGAGCGCCTCGCGTCAGGCGCTGCTGAACCTGCTGCAACTGCTCGCGTCCGAGCCCACGGTGATGCAGCTCGAAGCGGAGCTCAAGCTCAATCCCGTGCTCGTGATGCATCTGATGCGGCTCGCGAATTCGAGCAGCTTCGCGCTCGGCCGCAAGGTCACGACGCTGCGCGAGGCGATCAACGCCACCGGCACCAATCGCATCGCGCGCTGGACGCAACTGCTGCTGTACGCGGACGGCCGCAAGATTTCCCTTGAAGACGACCCGATGCTGCAGCTCGCGGCCACGCGCGCGCGCTTCATGGAAATGGCGGCGGCGGTGCTGCCCGAAGCCGGTCCGACCGAAGAAGATTCGGCGTTTCTCGTGGGCGTGTTCTCGTTCGTCGATGCCGTGTTCGGCGGCCCGATCGAAGGCGCGCTCGAAGTGCTGCGCCTTGCCAAGCCGATCCGCGCGGCGATCCTGCGCCGCGAAGGCGTGCTCGGCCAATTGCTCAATGCGAGCGAGGCGCTGGAGCGCGGCGACTGGGCCGCTGTGGATACGGCGTGCGAGCATCTCGCGCCGCTCGACGCGGGCGCGGTGGCGGCGCTGGCCTTGCAGGCGGCCGAATGGGCGGGTATGGCCGAGCGCGACGCGGAAGCGCAAGGGCTCGTGCAGGTCGAGGAGTAAAGGCGCGTTTATTCACGCAGAAAAACAGACGGGGCGCCAGGCGCCCCGTTTTGTTTTGCACCGGCAACGTCGCGTGGCGACGCTGCTCGCGAGTCGATCGCGAGTCGAATCAGTGTGATTTTGCCAGGGTCTTCACCGCGTCGCCGGCAAAGAAGCGCGCGAGTTCGTGCGCGAGCTCGTTGAGCGCGCTCATTTCCTTCTGCGAGATGCGGCGCGGTTCCTGGCTCGTCATCCAGTCGCCGTAGAGCAGGGCGACGGGCGGCTCGCCCTGTGCGGCGACCGGTAGCAGCACGAAGGCGCGCGTGTCGTCGAAACGCGCGCGATACCAGCCCGGCAGACGCGTGAGCATCTTCGGATCCTGTGCGTTCTCGATGAAGATGCCCACCGAGTTGGCGATCGCCAGATGGAACACATCGGGCTGGAAGGTGGCGCTGAACGTGAGCTTGTCGAGACCGTCTTCCACGTCGGGGCCGAAGCCGCGCTGCGCTTCGAACATGTTCGCGCCGCGTCGCACGAACACGACGGTGCGCGCGAAGCCGAGGCCCGCGAGCACGGTTTCGGTGGCGAGCGTGAGCGCCGCCGAGAGCGCGCTGTCGGGCGGCAGGGCGCGCAGATCCTCGACGCCCGCGGCGATGCGCGCCTCGGGGTCGAGCGCCTCGCGCGCGATGGCGTCCGCGTTCGCGCGCAGCTCGACGATCTCGCGCATCACGCCGTCGTCGGCTTCCTCGTTGGCGAGCGCGAGGCTCATCTGCACCAGCGTTTCCGGATCGGTGTTGAGCGCGCGGCCATAGTACTGCGCGAGTTCGGCGATGTGCTCTTCGCGCACTTCGTCGGTCAGTCCGGGCGTGGTCAGCACGCGCGCGACTTCCGTCGAGTAGTTCGTGATCGCGCGCAGCCATTGCACCTGGCGCGACTCGTTGCCGGCGGGGTCGTACTCGCCCATGCCTTCGCGGATGGCCTCGGGCAGGCGCCAGCGCGCGGCCGCGTCCTGGCCGATTTCGGCGAAGGTCACGCCGAGCACGTCGATGCAGGCTTCGTCCTCGCTCGTGCCCGCGTCGCATTCGCGGCGGATCTGGTCCCACTCGGGTTCGAGATAGAACACCACGAGCAGCTTGCCGACCTGGCGCATCAGCGTGCAGACCACGGCTTCCTCGCCCGCGCGCAGGTCGCCGCGCTCGGTGAGCTTGCGCGCGACGCAGCCGGACAGCATGGTGCGGTTCAGTTCGAGTTTGGCATCGATGCGGCGCGGCGCGCTGTGATGGAAGTGATCGACGATCTTCAGGCCGACCACGAGATGGCCGACCGCGTCCATGCCGAGCACCATCAGCGCGCGCGTGACGGTCGTGATGTTGCCGCCGAAGGCCATGTACATGGCCGAGTTGGCGAGGCGCAACACTTTTTGGGTGAGCGCGAAGTCCGACAGCACGACTTTCACGAGCGCGCTGAAGTCGTAGTCGTCGTTGGTCATGGCCGCGACCGTCGTGCGCAGCGATTGCGACAGCATGGGGAAGTCGCCGCGCTCGTTCATGCGAGCCCAGAGCCGGTCGAGCAGGACTGCCTTTACCATCTGAACCATGTCAATTTCGCAAAAGCCCAGCGTATATCGGTGCCGCCATCAGTGCACTCCGTGAAGGTGCAGACTGCGCGACTCGAACCGCTGCGAGAGTTCCTCCGAAGGCAACGCCTTGCAGACGAGCCATCCCTGGATGTGGTCGCAGCCCATCTTCGTGAGCAATTCGCGCTGCGCCTCGGTCTCGACGCCCTCGGCGACGAGTTCCAGTTCGAGCGTGCGCGCGAGGCCCACCACGGCGTTGACGATCGCCTGATCGTTGCGCGAGGTGAGCAGGTTCTCCACGAAGCTGCGGTCGATCTTCAATTTCGAAAGCGGAAACCGCTGCAGGTACGCAAGACTCGAATAGCCCGTGCCGAAGTCGTCCACGGCGAAGCGGATGCCGAGGCCCGTGAGCTCTTCGAGCAGCTTCACCGCGTGCTGCGGATCCTGCATCAGCAGGCTTTCGGTAATCTCGAACACCAGCCGGCGCGGATCGAGCCCGGTGAGCTGGATCGCTTCCTGAACGCTGTCCTTGAATCTCGGATTGCGGAACTGCTGCGGCGATACATTGACCGCAATGTACTGCAAGGAGATGCCTTGCTCGTCCCATTGCGTCAACTGCATGCAGGCCGCTTTCAAAACCCAGTTGCCGAGATAATTAATCAGGCCGACGGATTCCGCAAGGGGAATAAATGTTGAGGGCGGCACGAGCCCATGCAATGGATGTTGCCAGCGGATCAGTGCCTCGACCCCCACGACGCCCCGTGTGGCGCTGCTTGTGATGGGTTGATAGTGCAGCGAAAACTCGCCGTTGCGCACACCGTCGTAGAGGTCGGACTCCAGCTTCAGCAGCATCGCGTCGGTCGGATCATCGTCGGGCACGTGCAACATCATCGTGTTGCCGCCCGCCGCTTTCGCCTGTTGCAGCGCCTGGTCGGCGCGGCGGATCAGCGGCGTGCTGTCGGCCTGGATGTCGCTCAGATCGTGCGCGGTCTCGTGCGGATCTTCGCGCAGGATGCCGGGCAGGCCGCCTTGCGCGCGCTGGTCCGGATAGAACGCGATGCCGATGCTCGCCGACAGATGCACGGGCTGGTCGCGGAACGTATAAGGCTGCAGGATCGACGTGAGCAGGCGGCGCGCGAGCGCTTCGGCGGTCACGCGCAGATCGCCGGGGCTCGCGTTGAGTTGCGGCGTGATCAGGATCGCGAACTCGTCGCTGCCGATGCGGGTGATCAGCTCGCCTTGCAGCGCGAGATGCGTGAGGCGGCGCGCGGTTTCGCGCAGCAGTTCGTCGCCGGCGTCGTAGCCGAGCGCGCGGTTCACGCGTTGATAGTCGTCGAGATCGAGCAGCAGCAGGGCGATCGGCAGGCCGTGACGGTCGGCGTCGGCCTGGGCGCTTTCGAGCGCGGGACCGAGCGCCGCCTGGTTCGGCAGGCCGGTCAGCGGATCGTGATGCAGGGCGTGCGTGAGGCGCGCGGCGTCGCCTTGCCATGCGGAGACATCGAAGCCCGCGACCGCGAAGCCGTCCATGCCCGCATAGGCCGCGCGCTGCACGCGCAGCTCGACGGCGAGCGGGTAGGTGAGCGCCTTGACGAGGTCGACGGTGTCCTTCTCGACGGCGCCGCTTTCGAGCGCGCGCGCGAACAGCTCGTTGAGCCGCGTCTGATGCTCGGGCGCCACGAGGTCGTGCAGCGTCGCGCCGAGCAGGAATTCACGGTGATAGCCGGCGAAACGCAGGCTCGCGTCGGAGACGTAGAGGAAGCGCAGGTTGCGGTCCACGTGCACGAGGAAGTCGACGGCCGCCGCCGTGTGCTCGAACGAACGCGAAACGGCGTCAGACGGCGCTTCGAGCATGCGCGCGGCCAGCGTCATGTCGTGCGGCGCGTCATGCGCGTCCGGCGACAGCGGCGCGCCGCTCGTGGAGGCGAGCGGGACGCCGGCTTCGCCAGGCAGCCCGGCGCGCGTACGTAGCCGGCCGATGACCGAGCGCAGCCAGCCCGGGCGGGGCGCGGTGATCCTGTTCGCTTCCATGTGTATCGCTGGCAACCCTTGATCTGATCGTTGTTGCGCCGGTTCCCTGCGCGGCACGCCAGAGCGTGAGGCCGCAGTGGTCCGGTCGGCGGGCGCATCGGCATCTGGCTGAACACGCCCATCAGACCGTGATATCGACCTTGCGCGCGAAATCTTTAGTGCCAAAACCGAAACACAACGGAAAATTCGACCCGTGTGCGAACTCACGGCAGCGAGCGGTGTCAGCGCACGCAGTTTCGGTTAAAGTGGCGCCGGCAGCCTGCCCGCGCCGATGCGCGATGCATACGCTGGCCGCGCCCGGAGGCTTGTGTGAGCGGCCAGGCGTCCGGAGCGAAGGTCCGTTGAGAGCCTGTCCGCAGGGGCAAAATTCTTACCGGTTATTACTACTACCGTCGGGACCTGCTGTCCGGGATTATCCGCTCCAGTCATCCGCCATGTCAGATTCATCGTCATCGTCCGCCAGGCCGGAACACGGGGCCAGCGAAGGCGGCCAGGAGCCCATGCATCACGCAGCGGGCGTCGGTACGCAGCCGTTCGTCTATCTCGGGCGGCAACCGATCATCGACCGCAACGGCGCGCTGAACGCCTACGAGCTGCTGTTTCGCGGCGGTGCGCAAAATCGCGCCGAAGTCTTCGACGACCGCCATGCCACCGCTCAGGTGATGACGCGCACGATGGGCCAGCTCGGCGTGCCCGCCGTGCTCGGTCGCCATCACGGCTACGTCAACATGAGCCGCGAACTGCTGTTCGACGACATCGTGCATCTGCTGCCGCCGGGCCGCTTCGTGCTCGAAGTGCTCGAACACGTGGGCTTCGATGTCGCCGTGCTCGAACGTCTCGCGCAGTTGCGCCGCGTGGGCTATCGCATCGCGTTCGACGACGTGAGCGCGCTCACCGACAACCTGCGCCGAGCGCTGCCGTACGCCGATATCGTCAAGGTCGATCTGCTGCAGACCGATCGCGCCGAACTGCCCGAGCTGGCCGCCGCGATCTCCGCCGCGGGCAAGACGCTGATCGCCGAAAAGGTCGAGACGCGCGAGGAATTCGAGTACGCGCGCGACCTCGGCTTCGAGCTGTTCCAGGGCTACTTCTTCGCGCGTCCGCAGATGCTGCGTGCGCCGCGCATGCGCGCGTCGCGTCTCGCGCTCGTGCGCCTGCTCGCGCTGGTGGCGAGCGACGTGGGCGTGGCCGCGCTCGAACACGAACTGCGCAGTCATCCGGGCGTGGTGGTGCAGTTGCTGCGCCTCGTGAATTCGAGCGCGTATGCGCCGGGCCGGCCGATCTCGTCGCTGCGCGAGGCGGTGCTCGCTGCGGGCACGCGCCAGATCGCGCGCTGGGCGCAGTTGCTGCTTTACGCAAGCGGCCGCGATCTGCCGTGGGCATCCGATCCGCTCGTGCAGCTCGCGGGCACGCGCTCGCACTTCATGGAACTGGCCGCGCGCAGTCTCGCGCCGAACGACCCCGATTTCGCCGATGCCGCGTTCATGACCGGCATCTTTTCGCTCGTGCACGTGCTGGTCGGCTCGACGGCCACCGATACGCTCGAAGGCTTGGGCCTCGCGCGCGAGATCACCGCGGCCGTCGACGGCCAGCATGGCGAACTCGGCATGCTGCTGCGCGTCGCGCATGCGTGCGAGCGCGGCGACGAGACCCGCGCGCAGACGCTCATCGTCGAAGCGGGCGGACGCTTTGCCGCGCTCACGCCGCAGTTGCTCGGCGAGCTCAATCTGTGGGCGGGCGCGTGGTTCTCGGCGTACGCGGACGGTTGATCGGCGCGCGTTGAAAGTCGCGTGTAAGGGCATGCGGATTGCCCGTTCGCCGCACGCGGCTGGATGCGCGCTCTGCGTGCACACGCGGACTGTGGTCCAATAGGGGCGGCGCCGAAGACCCGTGGCGGTCCGTCGCGGGCCGCGGTCCCGGCGCTCCATTCGTGCCCCATCGAGGACATCCGAGGACATCCGCTATGAAACCGAGGTATTTCGCGGCCGGCGCCGCGGCGCTCGTGTGCGCCGGCCTGTCGCTGTTCGCCCTGACTGCGCAGGCCACGCTCAAGCCGGGCGACGCCGCGCCCGATTTCACGACCCAGGCGTCGCTGGGCGGCAAGACCTACACGTACTCGCTCGCCTCCGAGCTCAAGAAGGGCCCGGTGGTGGTGTACTTCTATCCGGCCGCGTTCACCAAGGGCTGCACGATCGAGGCGCACGAATTCGCCGAAGCCGTGGACGAGTACAAGAAGTACGGCGCGACCGTGATCGGCGTGTCGCACGACAACATCGGCACGCTCACGAAGTTCTCGGTGAGCGAGTGCCGCAGCAAGTTCCCCGTCGCCGCCGACGAGGACTCGAAGATCATCAAGTCCTACGACGCCTCGATGCCGATGCACGAGTCGATGGCCAACCGCGTCTCGTACGTGATCGCGCCGGACGGCAAGGTCATCTACGAGTACACGAGTCTCTCGCCCGACCAGCACGTGGAAAACACGCTGCGCGCCGTGAAGGAATGGGCCGCGCAGCATCCGCAGCAATAAGGCGCGCGGCGCGCGTGGCGTGAAGGCCGCGCGCGCCGGTTGATGCGTTGTTTTGCGCGCCGCCTGCCGTGTGCAGGCGACGCCGCCTTCGCTGTGCTTCTTCTCCCTTCGCTTTCGCCGTTTCCCGCATGCCGATTCTCGTTCTGCTCTTCGCGTTCGCCGCGCTCGTCTATGGCGCGGTGTGGTCGTTTCATGCGCTCGCCGCGCGCTTCGGACTCGGCGTGGCCGTGGGCGTGGCGGTGGTGGTCGCGGCCGCAATCGTGGCGTTGGCCGTGCGCTGGTGGCGTCGTCGGCAAGCGGTTGCGCCCAATCTGCGCGGCGACGGCGACTGGACGCACCGTGTCTCGGGCGCCTGGGGCGAGGCGCGGCTCGCGGCGGGCAAGCGGCTGTGCGAAATCACGTGCGAGGGCGCGCACGGCGCGTATATCTTCGCGGATCTGCAGGACGCGCAGGCGCAACGCGATGCGAACGGCTGGCACGTCGCGCTGCGTGTCAGCGATGCAAAACACCCGCTCTGGCAATTGCCGATGCCCGGCGAGGGCGAAGCGAAACGCTGGGCGCGCATCTTTACGCTGGCAATCGCGCAGCGGCTTTGAGGGCGGTTCCAGGCGCGTGACGAAGCGCGTGACGTTGCAGTCGTTCATGAACTTGCGCGCGGACAAACCAGGCGCAATCGTGTGTCTCGCGCCTGGTCAAACGGCGCGCAAACGCTGCTGATGCGCCGCGCGACGGTGGCATACTCGCACGCCAGCCGCGCGGGCCGGGCGATCCGCGAAATCGCTGCGATTCATGTGATTTATGCGATCCGACCGAGGCCGTCTTGAAGCCTTGCCGCGCGCCCCCACATTTTCATTCGCCGACGATTGCCATGTTCCGAACCCTGAGTGTTTCCCTCGCGCTCGCCGCCGCTTGCGGCACGCTGCTGACGGCCTGCGATCAGCAAAAGGTCGCCGACGCCGTCAACGCGGTGAAGCCCGACTCGATGGCGTTCGGCGGGCTCAAGATCGGCGTATCGACGGTCGAGGACGTGCGCGCGTCGGCGGGCAAACCCGACATCGTCTGGCAGAACGACGACGGCACGGAACGCCTCGAATATCCGCGCGGTCCTAACGGTCTGAACACGTGGATGCTGGATTTCGACGCGGACGGCAAACTCGTCGCGATGACCCAGGCGCTGACGGCGCAGAATATCGCGCAGGTGGTGCCGGGCATGACGCAGGACGACGTGCGCAAGCTGCTCGGCAAGCCGGCGACGGTGTCGAAGTACGCGCTGAGCCACGAGGAAGTGTGGAGCTGGCATTGGGCCGAAGGCGGCGTCGCCGGCGACGGCATGTTCAATGCGCATTTTTCGCCGGATGGCCTGGTGATCCGGACGTCGCGCTCGGACGCGCCGGGGCACGAACAGCACTGACGCGTGCTGACGGACGAGGAGGTTGAGATGAAGCGTTTGGCCTGGCTGTTGAAAATCGTGAGGGGCGATGCGCGCGTCCTGTGGTTCGCGCTGCGGCAGCCGAACCGGCCGGGCTGGCTGGTGCCCTCGGCGGCGTTGCTCACGCTCTATGCGCTCGCGCCGTTCAATATCGCGCTGCCGCTCGTCGGCGTTGTCGACGATGGGATCGTCGTGCCGGTGCTGCTGCATCTGATGGTGGCGTGCCTGCCGGTCGCTTTGAGGCGAGCGGCGAGGTGAGCAGGAAATCAAGCGGCGAATTCAGCGCCGCTTCAAAGCGGAAAGCGCATTAAAAAAGGCGGCTGAGCGTCAAACTCAGCCGCCTTTTTTTATTCCACCACGCGCGCGGGCGGCTCCAGCTTGCCGCGCTTCGTGTCCCACCACACGCGCAGCCGGTCCATGTACAGATAGACCACCGGCGTCGTGTACAGCGTGAGCATCTGACTGACGATCAGGCCGCCGACAATCGAAATCCCCAGCGGCGCGCGCAGCTCCGCGCCTTCGCCGCGCCCGAACGCCAGCGGCAGCGCGCCGAGCAGCGCCGCGCAGGTCGTCATCATGATCGGACGGAAGCGCAGCAGACACGCCTGGCGGATCGCGTCGTGCGAACTCAGGCCCTCGCGCGAGGCCTGAATCGCGAAGTCCACCATCATGATCGCGTTCTTCTTGACGATGCCGATCAGCAGGATCACGCCGATCAGCGCGATGATGCTGAACTCGGTCTTGAAGAGCAGCAGCGCGAGCAGCGCGCCCACGCCCGCCGAAGGCAGCGTCGAGAGAATCGTCAGCGGATGGATGTAGCTCTCGTAGAGAATGCCGAGCACGATATACACGGCCAGCAGCGCTGCGAGAATCAGGATCGGCTGGTTGTCGAGCGACTGCTGGAACGCCTGCGCCGTGCCCTGGAAACTGCCGTGGATGGTCTGCGGCATGCCGATCTCGGCCATCGTGTCGTAGATGGCCTGAGTGGCGTCGGAGAGCGACTTGCCTGGCGGCAGGTTGAACGAGATCGTCGACGCCACGAACTGGCTCTGGTGATTCACCGAAAGCGGCGTCGTGCCCGGCCCGAACGAGGCGATGGCGGACAGCGGGATCATGGTTTCCTGCGCCGTCGACACCGCCGCGCCCGACGAGGCGCTCGACTTGCCGCTGGCCGCGATCGAGTTGATCGCGAGATTGCGCGCGGAGTCGGCAGCGATGGTCGCGGCGCTCGACGACGAGGTGCCGCCCGTGCCGCCCGACGACGCGCTCGATGTGGCCGCGGACGTGACCGTGCCCGCCGTCGCATTGGTGCTCTGCGCGCCGCTCGCCGTGCCGCCCGAGGTGCTGACCCAGATCTGCTTGAGCATCTCCGGGCTCTGCCAGTATTGCGGCGCGACTTCCATCACCACGTGATACTGGTTCAGCGGGTTGTAGATGGTCGAGACCTGGCGCTGGCCGAACGCGTCGTAGAGCGTGTTGTCGATCTGCGAAGGCGTGATGTTCAGCCGCGCCGCGCTCTTGCGGTCGATCGTGACCATCGCTTCGAGGCCGCCTTGCTGCTGGTCGGAGTTGACGTCCGCGAGTTCGGGGCGCGCCTGCAGCGCTTCGGTGAGTTTCGGCCCCCACTTGTAGAGGTCGGCGGTGTTGTCGGCGAGCAGCGTAAACTGATATTGCGCGTTCGACTGCCGCCCGCCCACGCGAATATCCTGCACCGATTGCAGGAAGGTGCGTGCGCCCGCGACGTTCGAGAGCGGCCCGCGCAGTTGCGCGATCACTTCGTCGGCGGACAGCTTGCGCTCGCTCTTGGGCTTGAGCGAGACGAACATGAAGCCCGCGTTGGTCGCGCGTCCGCCCGTGAAACCGGCCACGGAATCGACGGCCGGGTTCGCCTGCACGATGCGCTGCATCTCGGCGAACTTCACCTTCATCGCCTGGAACGAGGTGGCCTGGTCGGCCTGAATGCCGCCGATCAGCCGCCCGGTGTCCTGCTGCGGGAAGAAGCCCTTCGGCACGATCACGTAGAGCACCACGTTGAGCGCGATGGTCGCGAGCAGCACCATCAGGATCAGCAGCGGGTGCGCGAGCGCCCAGCCGAGCGTGCGCTCATAGCCGTTCTGCATGCGCATGAAGCCGCGTTCGAGCCACTGCGAAAAGCGGCCTTCCTGCTTTTTCTCGTGCGCTTCTTCTAGCAGGCGCGAGCACATCATCGGCGTGAGCGTGAGCGAAACCGCGAGCGAGACCGCGATGGCGAGCGAGAGCGTCAGCGCGAATTCGCGGAACAGACGTCCGACGATGCCGCCCATCAGCAGAATCGGCAGGAACACGGCGACCAGCGAGACGCTGATCGACAGCACCGTGAAGCCCACTTCGCGTGCGCCGAGCAGCGCGGCCTTCATGCGCGGCACGCCGCTTTCGATATGGCGCGAGATGTTTTCGAGCACCACGATGGCGTCGTCGACGACGAAGCCCGTCGCGATGGTCAGCGCCATCAGCGAGAGGTTGTCGAGCGAGAAGCCCATCAGGTACATGGCCGCGAAGGTGCCGATGATCGAGATGGGCACGGCCACGCTCGGGATCAGCGTCGCGCGCCAGTTGCGCAGGAACAGGAACACGACCATCACCACGAGCGCTACGGCGATGATCAGCGTGTGCTCGGTGTCCTTGAGCGAAGCGCGGATGGTGACCGAGCGGTCCGAGGTCGGAATCACGTCGACGTCGGCGGGCAGCGAGGCCTTCAGTTGCGGCAGCATCTCGATCACGCGGTCGACGGTCTCGATGATGTTCGCGCCCGGCTGGCGGTACAGGATCACCAGCACCGAATGCTTGCCGTTGGCGAGGCCGAGGTTGCGCAGATCTTCCACCGAATCGACCACTTCGCCCACGTCCGAGAGCTTCACGCCCGCGTTGTTGCGGTAGGCGATCACGAGGTCCTTGTACTGGCTCGCCTTGCTCGCCTGGTCGTTGGTGTAGAGCTGATAGCGCTGCGGGCCGAACTCGATGTCGCCTTTCGGGCTGTTCGCGTTCGCGGAGGCGAGCGCCGCGCGCACGTCTTCGAGACCGATGCCGTAGTGGAACAGCGCATGCGGCTCCAGCTCGATACGCACGGCCGGGTTGGCCGAACCGCTCACGTCCACTTCGCCGATGCCGTCCACCTGCGAGAGCGACTGTTGCAGCACCGTGGCCGCCGAGTCGTAGAGCTGCCCGGCGCTGAGCGTGGGCGAGGTGAGCGCGAGAATCAGAATCGGCGCGTCGGCCGGATTGACCTTGTGATACGTGGGATTCGAGCGCAGGCTCGTCGGCAGATCGGCGCGCGCGGCGTTGATGGCCGCCTGCACGTCGCGCGCGGCGCCGTCGATGTCGCGGTTCAGGCCGAATTGCAGCGTGATGCGCGTGCTGCCCACCGAACTCTGCGAGGTCATTTCGGTGACGTCGGCGATCGAACCGAGGTGGCGTTCGAGCGGACTCGCCACGCTGGTCGCCACCGTTTCCGGACTCGCGCCCGGCAAGGTGGCCTGCACCGAAATCGTCGGGAAATCGACCTGCGGCAGCGGCGCCACCGGCAGCTTCGTGAACGCGAAGAGGCCGGCGAGCGCGATGCCGAGGGCGAGCAGCGTGGTCGCGACGGGGCGCGAGATGAACGGGCGCGAGAGATTCATCGCGTCAGTGCTCCGGGCCGGACGTGGGCGCGGGCGGCGTCTGCTGCGAGTCGCCGCCGAAGCGCTTGCGCAGGCGCGCCGCGATCGAATCGAACGCGAGATAGATCACGGGCGTGGTGAAGAGCGTGAGCGCCTGGCTCACGATCAGACCGCCCGCGATCGCGATGCCGAGCGGCCGCCGCAACTCCGAACCCGCGCCGGTGCCGAGCATCAGCGGCAGCGCGCCGAGCAGCGCCGCCATCGTCGTCATCATGATCGGGCGGAAGCGCAGCAGGCAGGCCTGATAGATCGCGTCGTGCGGCGCCTTGCCTTCGTTGCGTTCGGCGTCGAGCGCGAAGTCGATCATCATGATGGCGTTCTTCTTCACGATGCCGATCAGCAGCACGATGCCGATGATGCCGATGATGTCCAGATCGTGCCCGGTGATCATCAGCGCAAGCAGCGCGCCGATACCGGCCGAGGGCAGCGTCGAGAGGATCGTGATGGGGTGCACGAAGCTCTCGTAGAGCACGCCCAGCACGATGTACATCGTCACGATGGCCGCGAGGATCAGGAACAGCTCGTTCGAGAGCGACGCCTGGAACGCGAGCGCCGCGCCCTGGAAGCGCGTCTGGAACGAACCGGGCAGGCCGACGTCCTTCTCCGCCTGCTGGATCGCCTTGACCGCCGCGCCCAGCGACGCGCCCGGCGCGAGGTTGAACGACACCGTGGTGGCCGGGAACTGCGAGAGGTGCGAGACCAGCAGCGGCGCGGGCCGCTCGTGGAACTTCGCGATCGCGGACAGCGGCACCTGACCCGTGGTCGAGGTCGAGGAGGGCAGGTAGATCGAGTTCAGCGAGTCGGTGTAATGCTGCATCACCGGATCGGCTTCCAGAATCACGCGGTACTGGTTCGACTGCGTGAAGATGGTCGAGATGATGCGCTGGCCGTAGGCGTCGTAGAGCGCGTTGTCCACGGTCGCGGGCGTGATGCCGTATCGCGCCGCGCTCGCGCGGTCGATCTCGATGAACACCGAATTGCCCTGGTCCTGCAGGTCGGTCGCCACGTCGGCGAGTTCGGGCAGCTGTTGCAGACGCTGCACGAGCTTGGGCACCCAGGTCGTGAAGTCCTGGATGTTCGGCGTGGTGAGCATGAACTGATACTGCGTCGGGCTCACGGTCGAGTCGATCGTCAGATCCTGCACGGGCTGCATGTAGAGCGTCGCGCCCGGAATATGGGCGGTCGACTGCTGCAGGTCGCGGATGATCTGGCTGGCGTTCTCGCTGCGGTCGTCGCGCGCCTTCAGGTTGATCAGCATGCGGCCGCTGTTGAGCGTGATGTTCTGGCCGTCCACGCCGATGAACGACGTGAGGCTCTCCACGTTCTCGTTCTTGAGGATCTCGGTGGCGAGCGCCTGCTGACGCTCGGCCATCGACGCATACGAGACCGATTGCGGCGCCTGCGTGATCGCCTGGATCACGCCCGTGTCCTGCACGGGGAAGAAGCCCTTCGGCACGTAGACGTAGAGCACGCCCGTGAGCACGAGCGTGGCGGCGAACACGAGCAGCGTGAGCCGCTGGCGCGCGAGCACCCATTCGAGCGCGACGCCGTAGCGGCCGATCACGTAGTCGAAGAACGCGTGCACGCGCGTCTCGAAGCGGCGGCTTTCGGTGGGCGGCGTGTGGCGCAGCATCTTCGCGCACATCATCGGCACCAGCGTGAGCGAGACGATCGCCGAAATCACGATGGTCACGGCCAGCGTGATCGCGAATTCGTGGAACAGGCGGCCCACCACGTCGCCCATGAAGAGCAGCGGAATGAGCACCGCGATCAGCGACACCGTGAGCGAGATGATGGTGAAGCCGATCTGCTTCGAACCCTTGAGCGCGGCTTCGAGCGGCGGGTCGCCGTCCTCCACGTAGCGCGCGATGTTCTCGATCATCACGATGGCGTCGTCGACCACGAAGCCGGTCGCGATGGTCAGCGCCATCAGCGAAAGATTGTCGAGCGAGAAGCCGCACAGATACATCACGGCCAGCGTGCCGATCAGCGAGAGCGGCACCGACAGGCTCGGGATGATGGTGGCGTAGACGTTCGCGAGGAACAGATACATCACCAGCACGACCAGCACGACCGACATCAGCAGCTCGAACTGCACGTCGCGCACCGAGGCGCGGATTGTGGTGGTGCGGTCGGTGACGATCTGCACGTCGAGCGCCTGCGGCAGCGATTCCTGCAGTTGCGGCAGCAGCGCCTTGATGCTGTCCACCACGGCGATCACGTTCGCGCCCGGCTGGCGCTGCACGTTCACGATGATCGCGGGCGTGTTGTCGACCCACGCGCCGAGCTTGGTGTTCTCCGCGCCCTGCACGATGTTCGCCACGTCGGTGAGCATCACCGGACGGCCGTCGCGGTACGCGATCACGGCGTCTTTATAGGCGTCGGCGTCGGTGAGCTGGTCGTTCGCGTTGATCGTGTAGGCGCGCGTCGGGCCGTCGAAATTGCCCTTCGGCGTGTTGACGTTGAGGTTCGAAATGCTGGTGCGCAGATCGTCGAGATTCAGGCCGTAGGCGGCGAGCGCGCGCGGGTTCGCCTGAATGCGCACGGCCGGACGCTGGCCGCCCGACAGGCTCACGAGACCGACGCCGGCGACCTGCGAAATCTTCTGCGCGAGACGCGTGTCGGCGAGATCCTGGATCTGCGTGAGCGGCAGCGTTTTCGAGGTGATGGCGAGCGTGAGGATCGGCGCGTCGGCGGGATTGACCTTGGCGTAGATCGGCGGCGCGGGCAGGTCCGACGGCAGCAGGTTGCCGGCCGCGTTGATGGCGGCCTGCACTTCCTGTTCGGCGACGTCGAGCGGCAGGTCGAGGCTGAACTGCAGCGTGATGACCGAGGCGCCCGCCGAGCTTTGCGACGACATCTGGTTGAGCGACGGCATCTGCCCGAACTGGCGCTCGAGCGGCGCGGTGACCGAGGACGTCATCACGTCCGGGCTCGCGCCCGGATAGAAGGTCTGCACCTGGATGGTCGGATAGTCGACTTCGGGCAGCGCCGAGAGCGGCAGAAACCGCAGCGCGACGAGGCCGACCAGCATGATCGCCGCCATGAGCAGCGCCGTGCCGACCGGGCGCAGGATAAAGGCGCGGGAAGGATTCATGCGGCTTACTGGCTCGAAGCTTCAGAGGCGTGACGGCGATGGCGGTGAGCGCCCGAGGCGGCGCCGGCCCACGACGCGCCCGATGCACCGGACGCGCCCGCTGCGTGCTTCGGATGCTCGGCGGGAATCGTGATCTTCGAGCCTTCGCGCAGGCGGTCCGAGCCGTCGATCACGACGCGCTCGCCCACGGCGAGACCCGAGGCGATGCTGGTGCGTTCGGCGTCGATCGGACCGACCTTCACGACGCGCACGGTCACGGTGTTGTCCGCCTTCACGACGTAGACGTACTGCCCCTGCGAGCCGTTGAGCACCGCCGAGGTGGGCACGATCACGGCGTTGTGGATCGTGTCGACCAGCAGGCGCGCATTGACGAACTGGTTCGGGAACAGCGACTCGTCGTCGTTCTTGAAGCTCGCGCGCAGCTTGACGGTGCCGGTCGTGGTGTCGATCTGGTTGTCGAGCGTTTGCAGATAGCCGCCTTCGAGCATCGTGGTGTTGCTGCGGTCGTAGGCGGTCACCGACATCTTCGTGCCCGCGCGCATCTGCTTCATGATCGCAGGCAGGTTGTCTTCCGAAGTCGTGAAGATCACGCTGATCGGCTGCAACTGCGTGAGCACGACGATGCCGTTGGTGTCGCCGGACGTCACGTAATTGCCCGGATCGACCTGACGCAGACCCACGCGGCCCGAGACCGGCGCGGTGATGCGCGCGTAGGTGAGGTCGAGCTTGTAGGTGTCGATGTTGGCCTGATCCGACTTCACCGTGCCTTCATATTGCTTCACGAGCGAGGCTTGCGTGTCGACCTGCTGGCTCGCGATCGAGTCCTGCGCGAGCAGCGTCTGGTAGCGCTTGAGGTCGAGGCGGGCGGTGGCGAGCAGCGCCTGGTCGCGCGCGAGCTGACCTTCGGCGTTGGCGAGCGAGATCTGGTACGGGCGCGGGTCGATCTGGGCGAGCACGTCGCCCTTTTTCACCATCTGGCCTTCCTCGAAGTTCACGCTCTGCAGCGTGCCGGACAGTTGCGTGCGCACCGTGACGTCGGCGAGCGGCGTGACCGTGCCGAGCGCCGTGATGACGATGGGCATGTCGCCGGCCTTGGCCGTCGCCACGCTCACGGGCTGCGGCATGTTGGCGAACGCGCCGGGGCCGCCGTGACGCGAATGCGCGCCGCTCGCGCCGCCGGGCGCACCCGCGCCGCCACTGGGCGTCTTGCTCCACGGCTGCCAGCGCAGCAGCACGATGAGCACGACGATCAACACGATCACGAACGCGATGAGCTTGCCGCGGCGCTTGCGCCGGACCTCGCCCGACGGCGGCGTGGCGGTGGCGGACGGCGTGTCGCGACGAGGGGAATCCGGGCGCTTTTCTTGTTGATCCATCGGTCAGGTCGGTTACGAGGTCGGTGACGTGCTTGTCGGTTGAGCGGATTGGCCGCGCGCGGCGGCCCGGCGGCATCGGTGCAGGCGGCGCGAGCCGCACAAACTGCCGATGCTACGCGAGGCGCGCGCAAGCTTGATGTCAGGTGGCCGCGCTGGCTGGCGTGCTGCGCAGGGCTGGCGGGAGGGCGCGGTCGGCCTGACGTCGCGCGAATTATCGCGGCGTGATTCGGTTGTATTCTCGGGCCAGCGCGGCTGGACGCGCGATGCGCGCTGAATCCGCGCCAACGCGTGCGACGGCGTACAGACGGCTTACGCCGCCAAAAAGCATGATGCTACGTCGCTGCGTTCGTTACAGTCCAGTACCGTATCTTTCGAGACGTTACGAACGTTACCGGCTGTGTCATTTATCTGTCAGGATGAGCGGCCTGGATGGGCGGCTGACGCGAGCTTCGAGGCCTTCGAGGTCGCGGTGACGTGGGCAGGCGGCGGCAGGCAGGCGGTCCCGCCGATTTCGGCGACGATGCGCTCGATGCATTCGCGCAGCAGCGGCACCGCATGCGCGACGAGCCAGTCGCGCGGACATTGCTGGGCAGCGCCGCCGCAGTTGATCGCGTAAAGCTCGCCGCCCGGGCCGAAGAAAGTGCCGGCGATGGCGTTGAGGCCTTCGTACCATTCGCCGATCGCCATGCCGTAGCCTTGCTCGGCGGTTTCGGCGAGCGCCGCGTCGAGCCGGCTGCTGACGAAGCCCCAGTCGTTGCCGGCGGCGGCCTGCAGGGCGGAGGTGAGTTCGGCGCACTCGGCCGCTTCGAGCGACACGAGATAGGCGCGGCCCACGGCGGTGCGGCTCATGTCGATGCGCGCGCCCACTTCGAGCCGCGAGACGAGCACGGCCGAGCGCGGACGGATGGCGTCGATCACGACCATGTCGAGCCGGTCGCGCACCGCCAGATGAACCGACAGCGCCGTGCGTTCGGCGAGGCGGGTGAGGAAGGGCCGCGCGCGGGCGCGCAGGTCGGAGTTGCGCAGGAAGCCGTTGGAGAGTTCGAGCACCGACGAGGTGAGCACGAAGCGCTCGCTGTCGGGCAGACGGGCGAGGAAGCCGGTGGAGACGAGCGTGCCGGTCAGACGCGAGAGCGTGGCTTTCGGAATGCCGGTGAGCTCGGTCAGCTCGCGATTGCCGAGCGCCGTGTCGGCGGCGGCGATGGCGCGCAGGACGGCAAGGCCGCGCGCGAGCGCGGTGACTTCTTCGGCGTTGCCGTCCCGGTCGCGGGGCGTGTCGGGCGAAGCGCGGTGATCGGAGGCAGTGGTCATGAGCGTGGAATTTTCCGAAACGCTATTTCAATTTTGTTTGCGCGAGATGAGAGTTTTAACGCTTAAATCGACCCCGATTTTTGTGCCTCGGTAGTACCGATCCTTCGGACGAAAGTCAGGCTACATCGGGGAAAGCGGCTGACGGCAGGTGCATTTCGCCGCGCGCAAGAGGTGTTTGATAGTTCGCGTATTTTGGTTAGATTTTGCTTGACTTAGTCAGCGTCTGGATAAAAAATGGAACCTGATTTCGACAGGCCTTCGAGACGTGTGCACGCGCAAACGTTACGTCAGGTAATCGAAGGCGGGTTGGATGCAGGCCAGGTGACGAATCTCCGCCTGAGCAAAGAACCCCGCGGCTTTGCGGGGTTTTTATGTAGCTCGGGTTATGCAATCCGCATAAATTCGTGACCGTGTGCAGACATCCGCGCACCGTTCCAACGGGCTTGATGAATGTGCGCATTGCCCGTGCCGCGCGAACATCGCTGCGGCGTGCAATGTGCAATGAATGAAGATCAGGCAAGCGCAGTCCTCGTTCTCGGTTCTTGTCGCGCGATTCTGGCGCGCGGTCCTGTCGAATACCGGCTCTCAGGTTCTAGCACGGCCCTCGGAATGGCTAGAACTTTTCAAAGCGTCACGTTCACACGTGACGCTTTTTTTTTGCTGTGCGCTAGCGCACGTCAGAGATCAGTCTGCCGGAAAAATATGAACGCTGTCCGCATGTTTCGCGTTGACGCACAGTGTGGGCAACGCGCGATGGATGCGTGCTCAACGGTTACGGGCGATTACGCCGCAAACCATTCTTGAACGAGGAAGCGGTGCTTGCGCCAGGCGTTTCGCGCAATAAAAAAGGCCGGCATTGCGCCGGCCTTTTTTTAGTTTTGTCGACGCCATCGGCGTGACATCGTGCGCGATCAGGACACCGATTCGCGCTCCGGCGTCGCGGTGATCTTGTGGATCGACAGGTCCGCGCCGTTGTACTCGTCTTCCTGATCGATGCGCAGGCCCACGGTCGCGCGCAGCGCGCCGTACACCACGAAGCCGCCAATCGACGCGATCACGATGCCGCTCAACGTGCCGACGATCTGCGCACCCAGCGACACGCCGCCGATCCCGCCCGCCCAGCGCGCGCCGAAGATGCCCGCGGCGATCCCGCCCCACGCGCCGCACAGACCGTGCAGCGGCCACACGCCGAGCACGTCGTCGATGCGCCAGCGGTTCTGCACGCAGGTGAACATATAGACGAACAGCACGCCCGCCACCGCGCCCGTCGCGAGCGCGCCGAGCGGATGCATGATGTCCGAGCCCGCGCACACCGCGACGAGACCCGCGAGCGGCCCGTTATAGGTGAAGCCCGGGTCGTTGCGGCCCGCGAGCCACGCGGAGAGCGTGCCGCCCACCATCGCCATCAGCGAGTTCACGGCGACGAGGCCGCTGATCTTGTCGATGGTCTGCGCGCTCATCACGTTGAAGCCGAACCAGCCCACGGCCAGCACCCACGCGCCCAGCGCGAGAAACGGAATGTTCGAGGGCGGATGCGCGGCGATGCGGCCGTCGCGCGAGTAGCGGCCGTGGCGCGCGCCCAGCAGGATCACGGCGGGCAGCGCGACCCAGCCGCCGAACGCGTGCACGACGACCGAGCCCGCGAAGTCGTGGAACGGCACGCCGAACACGTGCGTGATCGCGTCCTGGTAGTGCAGCCGGTTGTTCCACACCATCCCTTCGAAGAACGGATAGATGAAGCCGACGATCACGAAGGTGGCGAACAGCTGCGGATTGAACTTCGAGCGCTCCGCGATGCCGCCCGACACGATGGCCGGAATCGCCGCCGCGAAGGTCAACAGGAAGAAGAAGCGCACCAGCTGATAACCGTTGTGCTCGGCGAGCAGATCGGCCGGCGAGAAGAACTGCACGCCATAGGCGATCGTGTAGCCGATGAAGAAGTACGCGATCGTCGAGACCGAGAAGTCGACGAGGATCTTCACGAGCGCGTTGACCTGATTCTTCTTGCGCACCGTGCCGAGTTCGAGGAACGCGAATCCTGCGTGCATCGCGAGCACCATGGCGGCGCCCAGCAGCAGAAAGAGCGTGTCGGTACCGGTCTTGAGAGTGTCCATCCTTGCGTCCTGCGTTTGCCCAAAATAGGAGCGCGTTATGAGCAAGATGTGGGCCAGCTTCGCGCCAAACTGGTGAAAGGACGCTCGTATGAGGCATTGGAGCGGTGCGCGCATGCACCGGCGCGGCTCCGATCGACGCGCTGAGCGAGCGCCAGAACGGGGCGCGGCAGATTGAGCGTGCGACGCATGCACGATCCGGTGGCACAAAAGCAGTGCTTGCGCGCGAAGTTGGTGAGCGTGCGCGCCAGTTTAGGGCGATTTATTTGTTTTCGCTTTCTGAATCAACGATTTGTCGGCGTTTAGAAATGTTCGACGCGATGGCGGGAGCGGACCGGAAAATGGCGGCCGCGGCGCATTTCCGCCGCACTGGGGGCGCAAACGCCGACATAATGAGCGGATCAAAAACCGTTAGCCGTTCACCCGCTCCAGGCCGCCACATAATGCGCCTCACCACCAAAGGGCTGTTGCTGATCGCGATCCCCGCCGTCTTCGAGCTGACGCTGCTGTCGGCCATCGTGAAGGCCGAGGCGGACGCGGAAGGCGCCGAGCGCTGGGGCCAGCATAGTCAGGCCGTGCTGGCGCAGGCGTCGCGTGTGCTGGAGCCGGTGCTGGTCGAGTCGGTGCGGCTGCGCGGCGCGGTGGCGGTCAACGACACGAGTTTCAACACGCCGGTCTCGCTGTGGATGGACGTCGATCGCCGCATCGACCGGCTCGCCGAACTGGTCGCCGACAATCCGCCTCAGGTCGAGCGCGCGGTGCAGATCCGCCAGACCGTGCAGAGCTACCGGCAATGGTCGGACCGGATCCAGGATCTGCTGCATTCGGGGCGTCGCGCCGATCTCGTCGAGCGCTTTCGCACCTTCACCGATTACGACGTGCTCGACCGCGTGCGCACGCAAGTCTCCGCGTTCCAGACCGAGGAACGCCGTCTCGACGTGATGCGCGTGACGGCGGCCGAGCAGGCGCGCGCGCAGCAGGAGTCGCTGGTGGTGACGGCGGTGATCGGCTCGATCCTGCTGGTCGCGGTCTCGGTGTGGCTGTTCACGCGCGGCGTGCGCGGGCGGCTCGACGCGCTGTCCGACAACGCCGGCCGCCTCGCGGGCAACGAGCCGCTCGCGCCGCTCACGAGCGGCAATGACGAGATCGCCCAGCTCGACCTGACGCTGCATCAGATCAGCCAGCGGCTCGTCGAAGCCGAACGTCTGCGCGTGGGTTTTCAGGCCGATCTTGCGCGGCGCGCCGAGCAACTCGCGCGCATCAACGAAAACCTGCGCCAGCAGACGCAGGAAAACGAGATGTTCATTCATAGCGTGTCGCACGATCTGCGCGCGCCGCTGGTCAACCTGCAAGGCTTTTCGCGCGAGCTGCATCACGCCTGCGACGACCTGCGCGACCGCGTTGCGCATTCGTCGCTGACGGCCGAGGCGCGCGAGCGCGTGGAGCGCATCATCAACGAGGATATCGGCGAGGCGCTGCGCTATTTGCAGACGGCCGTGCTGCGCGCCTCGCACATCATCGACGCGCTGCTGCGGCTCGCGCGCGTGGGGCGCGTGGAGTACCGGCGTCAGCGCGTGAACGTGCAGGAGCTGGTGCAGCGCGTGGTCGACGCCATGCACGCGTCGGTGCGCGCGCGCAACGCGCAGGTGAGCGTGCGCATGCTGCCCGCCGTGTGGGGCGATCCGACCGCGCTGGAGCAGGTGTTCGCGAACCTGATCGGCAATGCGCTCAATTATCTCGATCCGGCGCGCGAAGGGCGCGTGGAGATCGGTGCGGCGGATGCGCCGCCGGGCGTCGAATCGCTGCATATCTTCTACGTCCGCGACAACGGTCTCGGCATTCCCGACGTGGCGCTGCCGCGGCTGTTTCAGGCGTTCCAGCGCATGCACGGCAATGTCGCGCCGGGCGAGGGCATCGGGCTCGCGCTGGTGCGCCGCATGGTCGAGCGGCACGGCGGGCGCGTGTGGGTGGAGTCGGTGGAAGGCGAGGGCACGACGTTCTATCTGTCGCTGCCCGACGCGCTCGCGGTCGTGCCGCCCGCGCCCGGCGACGCGGCGGCGCTGCTCGCCGCGCACGAGCGCGAATTGCGCGGGGGCGATGAGAATGACGAAGGTGTGCCGCCTGCGCGCCCCGGCGCGTTCAAGGCGACGGGCAAGCTGGCCGTGGCGAGCGGTTCGCCGGATGCGGCAGGTGCAGCGGGCGTTTGAGGTCGGGCGGGAAGGTCACGCTTGAATTGCGCTACGCGCGGATCCACGCCACGCGATCAGCACGCGAAAATCCGCCGGGTCTTGAGCAGTTGATGGCCGCGAATCGACCAGAGGCAGCCGGCCCCGGCGAGTACGACGACGACGCCCAGCACCGTGTGCGTGCTCAGCGCCGCGCCGAACGGCATGCCGCCGGGCGCGACGAAAGCGCGTTCGAGCATGAGCATCGCGCCCCAGAGCGCGATGGCGGCCTGAATCAACATGCGCGTGCCGCGCAGATGGCGCGCGCGTTCGGCGGCCGTGCCGCGACGGTGCGAGCGGCGGCAAAAGAAAGCGATCGCCATCAAGGCGATCACGAGCAACACAATCCAGTCAGTCAGGTCCATCGATGCACTCCCGCAATCCATCCGGGATTGTCGGGAGTGCCTGGCACAAAAACCATCAGACCGGTCCTAAACAGGCGAACGAGATAAGTCAGGGCTCGATGCGCGTGCCCAGCAGCACGAGGAACTGGCGCAGCCATTCCGGATGCGCGGGCCAGGCGGGGGCGGTCACGAAGGGCGCGTCGGTCACGGCGGAATCGATGGCGATATCGGCATATTCGCCGCCCGCGAGCCGCACCTCGGGCGCGCAGGCCGGATAAGCCGAAATGCGCTTGCCGCGGATCACCTCGGCGGCGGCCAGCAGCTGCGCAGCATGGCAAATGGCCGCGATCGGCTTGTTCGCGCCCGCGAAGTACTGCACGATTTCGATGACTTTCGGATTCAGCCGCAGATATTCGGGCGCGCGCCCGCCGGCGATGGCGAGCGCGTCGTAATGCTGGGGATCGATTTCGTCGAAGCTCGCATTCAGCGCGAACTGATGGCCTGGCTTTTCGGTGTAGGTCTGGTCGCCCTCGAAGTCGTGGATCGCCGTCTTGATGCGCTCGCCGGCCTTCTTGCCGGGACACACGGCATCGACCTGGTGGCCGATCGCGAGCAGCGCCTGGAACGGCACCATCGTTTCATAGTCCTCGGCGAAATCGCCGGTGAGAAACAGGATCTTCTTGACTGCCATGGCTTGCCTCCTCGGTGGGACTGCGGTTTGCGCACGTGAAACGCCAAGCGTGGAACGTAAACGGGCCTCACGCAGTCTACTCCAGCATGTTTGACGATTTCGCACAGCCCGGCGCGCCGGGCACGCCCACGTTCGCCGACATCGGCTGGCGCACCTACGCGCCGGGCCGCGACGCGGCGGCGCTCGCGGCGGTGTTCCTCGCCGCCGTCAACGAACTGGCGGCGTCGCACTATGACGCACCGCAGCGTGCCGCCTGGGCGACGAGCGCCGACAATCTGTCGGAGTTCGACGCGCGGCTCGCGCGCGGCGTGACGCTGATCGCCGATTACGCGGGCGCGCCGGTGGCGTTCGCGCAGCTCTTTCCGATCGACCATGTGGAGATGCTCTACGTCGCGCCCGGATGGACGCGGCGCGGGCTGGCGTCGGCGCTGATCGCGCGGCTGGAGGCGTTGGCGCGCGAGGCCGAGGCGAGCACGCTCGACACCGACGCCAGCGCGCTCGCGCGGCCCGTGTTCGAGCGCGCGGGTTTTTCTCTCGTCGCAGAAGAACGGGTGCGGCGCGGCAGCGTATCATTGCCGCGTTTTCATCTTTGCAAGCCGCTGCGTGCGGTGTCTTTTTCAGGATGACCATGTATTTGAAGGTATCGAAGGACGTGTCGCAGCACCCCGGCGCCTCGCTTGCGTCCCTTGCACGCGTGGCCGGCATGGCCCTCGCGCCGGCGCTGCTCTGCGCGCTGCTGGCGGGTTGCGACAAACACGATCAGACGGCGTCCGATCTCGCCAACAAGTCCGCCGACGCCGCGCAGCAGGCCGTTCAGGCTGCGGCCAGCCAGGCGCAGGCGCAAGCCGCGCAGGCGCTCGGCCATGCGGCGAGCTTCGTGAATCAGCAGCTCGATTCGGCGCAGCGTCAGCTCGATCACGCGGCGTCGCAGACCCAGGCGACCATCGACTCGCACGTGCAGTCGCAGGCCGACCGCGCCAGCGACGCCAGCGCTTCCATCGCCCAGAACGCGAGCGACTCCGGCGCCGAACTCGCGTCGCAGGCGCGCGGCCAGTGGCGCGAG
>NZ_JAAGPN010000641.1:0-637 GCF_017104805.1 Paraburkholderia sp. Ac-20347
GGCCGCGAACAGCGTGAACGCCGCGCCGCGCGGCAACGCCAGCACGCGCTCGATGGCCGCGAGCGCGTAATCGAGCGTGGGCCGCGCGCCCGTCGTTTCCATCACCGCCTGCGCGAGCAGGTCGACTTCCGCCATCGGCGAACGCGCCGGGGCGCGCTGCGCGAGCCAGTCGAGCAGCAGCCTCGCGCGCGGATCGCCATCCGGATAGAGCGGATGCCCGAAACCGGACAGCGAGGGCGTGACGCCGCGTTCGTCGGGCGCGAGGCGCTGCGCCAGATAGCGATGCAGGTCGTCCGCACGCGCGGCTTCTTCGAACAGCGCGGCGACGCGCACCGTTTCGCCGCCGTGGCGCGGCCCCGCGAGCGCCGCGAGTCCGCCCGTCGCCGCGCCGAACAGATGCGTGCCGGTCGAGGTGATGCAGCGCACCGTGAAGGTCGAGGCGTTCAATTCGTGATCGGCGCAGAGCACCAGCGCCGCGCGCAGCAGATCGGCCTGGGTGCGCGAACGCACGCCCCACGCATGCGCGATCTGCCGATGCAGCGGCTCGCCCGACGGCGCCGCCGAAATCAGCGCCGCCGCGAGCAGGCGCATGAGGACGGCGGCGTTGTCGAGCTGCGCGTCGCGGCCTTGCGCCCAG
>NZ_JAAGPN010000642.1:0-425 GCF_017104805.1 Paraburkholderia sp. Ac-20347
TCGCCGCCCGTGCTGATCGCCCTGCTGCTGTGCGCGCTGCTGCCCTGGCCGCTCGCCTGGGCGCTGCATGTCGCGCTGCTGTGGTTCGCGCTCGGCGCGCGCAGCCTCGAAGAACACATTGCGCCCATCGCCCGCGCGCTCGCGCAGCGCGATCTGGCCGCCGCGCGCGAGCTGACCGCGCGCATCGTCTCGCGCGACACCGCCCAAGCCGACGCCACCGCGCTCTCGCGCGCGGCCTGCGAATCGGCGCTCGAAAACGGCAACGACGCGATCTTCGGCGCGCTGTTCTGGTTCGCGCTCGCGGGCGGACCGGGCGCGCTGGCGTTCCGGCTCGCCAACACGCTCGACGCGATGTGGGGTTACCGCACGCCGCGTTTCCTGCGCTTCGGCTGGGCCGCCGCGCGCATCGACGACGTGCTGAACTT
>NZ_JAAGPN010000643.1:0-752 GCF_017104805.1 Paraburkholderia sp. Ac-20347
GCTCGCGCGCTGCTCGCCCGCGATCAGGCTGAAAAGCGTGGATTTGCCCGCGCCGTTCGGGCCGATCAGCGCGTGACGCTCGCCCGCGCGCACGTCGAGATCGACGCCGCGCAGCACGGGCGTCGCGCCAAAACGCTTTTCGATACCGCTCAGCCGCAGCGCGATCGTCATGGCCGCGTCTCCGGGCGCGCAACGTTCGCACCGAAGCGTGCGCGGCGCAGCGAGTACGCACGCCGTGCGGCCAGCCATGCGATCGCGCCCGATACGACGATCGCTACGCCGAGCGACCACTGCGCGTACGTGGACAGCGTGGCGAATGCGTTGGCCGACGCGTCGTCGTCGCCGAAACGGATGGCGTAGGCCCACTGCACCGCGAGCACGAATGCGAGCGTGCCGCTCAGCGCCGCGAGCAGCGCCAGGCACCACGGCGCGACGCAGGCTCGCCAGCCGTTACGCGCGAGCGTCGCGCGTTCGCGCGCGGCGAGGCCCGCGAGACCCTCGGGCGCCATCAGCACGACCACGATGAAAAACACGCCCACGTAGAGCATCCACGCGCGCGAGAGGCTCGCCACGCCGACGCTGAACGCCACCCACACGAGCGCGCCGAGCACCGGGCCGAAGAACGCGCCCGCCCCGCCCGTCACGGTCGCGATCAGCACGGCGGCCGAACGCATCATGCCGACGCTCTCGGCCGCGGCGAGTTCGACGTTGATGAGCGCGAGCGTGCCCGCGACGCCCAGATCGGACGAGCG
>NZ_JAAGPN010000644.1:0-649 GCF_017104805.1 Paraburkholderia sp. Ac-20347
CGTCACGCGCCGCGACCACGCGCACGAGCCCCGGGCACGCCGAGCGGCGCGCCTCGGCAAGCGTGGCAGGAGACGAAGCGGGCTGCGAGTCGTGATTCAAGGGACACCGTGGTTGCGTCGCGCGAGGCGGAGCGCCCCGGCGCGGCATGCGCTGGCGGGACGATGGCCGCCGGTACACCCCGCCCGGCATGGGCTCGCACGAACAGTCGTTCGGCCGGCAGGTCTCCTGGCTCGCAGGTCGGCGGCCGCATCGGCCTTCCCGGTAAAACCAGTGGCTCGGGTGGATGCGGTCTCGCTGCTCACAGTCGCGGGGGCGGCCACAGTTTTGCTGTGTTCCCTTTTGTGCCGTCGAGGTTTTCAGGCCCGTCCGGCGCCGGCGGAAGCGGTATTATGCCCGTTTTCCAGCGTGCTCCGCGAGACGAAACGGCGCGCGCGCAACCCGGAACGGAGATCGGATGCAGGGCAGGCGGGCGTGGCTGACGGTGATCGGCATAGGCGACGACGGATACGCGGGACTCGGACGCGCCGCGCGGCGCGCGCTGTTCGAGGCGGATGTCGTGACGGGCGGCGAGCGTCATCTCGCGATGCTGCCCGCGCGCGTGGGCGCGCGCCGCGAGGCCTGGCCGCAGCCGTTCAGCGTCGCGCCGCT
>NZ_JAAGPN010000645.1:0-734 GCF_017104805.1 Paraburkholderia sp. Ac-20347
GGCATCATCATACATCCTTAATCAGCTAAATTCATCGGTCAGTTTAGGGTGCTAAAACCCGTAAAGGCTTATCATAAGGCACATTATATAAGCGCAGTGCCTCTTTCATCACTTGGTGGAATACGGGTGCTGATACTTGGCCTGCATACGATTGGCGGCGTGGGTCTTCAACCAAGATTGCCACCACAAAGCGTGGATCTGACGCAGGTGCTAAGCCAACAAAAATCGCACGATGCTGATCGGTATAATAACCACCTTGTGGATTGGTACGCCGACTGGTACCTGTTTTACCCGCCACACGATAGCCATTGATGGCGGCGGCTTGACCTGAGCCACCTGGCCCTGTCACAAGCTCCATCATACGCACAATGGCTTCGGCATGACCTGCACTAATACCCTGAGTGGGTTTGGGTATTGTTTGATCTTTGCCAAGTTTTAACGGCTGCATCAGCCCCTGATTGCCAAGTGCTGCATAAGCTTGGGTCAACTGTGCTAATGTGACTTGCTGACCATAACCATAACTTAGTGTTGCACGGCGTGACAGCTCACGCTCTTTTGGAATGCTAACTCGTCCCGATGCCTCAGCAGGGAAATCCAGTGCCGTCTTGCGGCCAAAGCCAAATTTAAGCTGTGTATTAGCGATGGCGTCAGTCGGTAGATTTAACGCAATTTTTGTTGAGGCAACATTACTGGATTTTTGGATCAGTTTATCTAGCGTGATGGCGCCATAATTA
>NZ_JAAGPN010000646.1:0-729 GCF_017104805.1 Paraburkholderia sp. Ac-20347
CGCGCCGGCTGCCGCGACGGCGCCCGCAAGCGCGGCAACCGCCACGGCGTCGACGCCGAATACGGCGGCTGCGACTGGCGCAACTGCAGCCGCCGCTTCGGCGGTGGCCACGGCGAACGCGGGTGCGAGCGCGGCGACGGCAACTACAGCAGGTAATGCCGCGTCGAGCGCGGCAACGGTGGCGAGCGAAGCGGCAGGCGCTTCGGCCCCTGAATCGGCATCGGCGGCGACGGCGGCTTCGGCTGCGGGCGCTTCGGCTGCCCTCGCGTCGGGCGCTTCGGGCGTCGATCAACATTCGTTCAGCGGATCGGTTCAGGCTGCTTCGGCGGCGTCCGCAGCATCCGCGCCGGTTTCGGTGTCGAGTCTCCAGCAACTGCTCGCGCTCAAGAATCGCGTGCTGATGGCCCTGCAGCACGGCATCGGCAAGCCGGCGCAGTTTGCCGGTGGCGCGAACGGTGCATCGGGCGCGCAGCACGCGCCCGCTGGCGCACAGGGTGCGCAACAGCCGGAAGTGTCGCCGGTGACGCTCGGCGTCGTGGCGGCGATCGTGCTGGCTTTCGTCGCGCTGCTCGTGCGTCTGTTGATGCGCAAGCGCCGCAAGCCCGCAGCGGCAGCCGAAGCGCCGGTGGCTACGGAAACGCCGGTCGCGCCGACGGCACCGATCGCACCGCCCGCAGGCACGGAAGCCGAAGCCGAAGCCGACATGCCCGTGCTCGACGAGCCGCTGAC
>NZ_JAAGPN010000647.1:0-677 GCF_017104805.1 Paraburkholderia sp. Ac-20347
GGCGACACCATCATGGGCATGAGCCTCGCCGAAGGCGGCCACCTCACGCACGGCATGGCGCTCAACATGAGCGGCAAGTGGTTCAACGTCGTGAGCTACGGCCTCGACGCCAACGAAGACATCGACTACGACGCGCTCGAAAAGCGCGCGCACGAAACCAAGCCGAAGCTGATCATCGCGGGCGCGTCGGCGTTCGCGCTGCGCATCGACTTCGAACGCATCGCCAAGGTGGCCAAGGCCGTCGGCGCGTACTTCATGGTCGACATGGCGCACTACGCGGGCCTGATCGCCGCGGGCGTCTACCCGAATCCGGTGCCGTTCGCCGACTTCGTCACCACGACCACGCACAAGAGCCTGCGCGGCCCGCGCGGCGGCGTGATCCTGATGAAGGCCGAGCACGAAAAGGCCATCAACTCGGCGATCTTCCCGGGCATCCAGGGCGGTCCGCTCATGCACGTGATCGCGGGCAAGGCCGTGGCGTTCAAGGAAGCGGCGACGCCGGAATTCAAGACCTATCAGCAGCAAGTGGTCGAGAACGCGCGCGTGCTGGCTGAAACGCTGGTCAAGCGCGGTCTGCGTATCGTTTCGGGCCGCACGGAAAGCCACGTGATGCTGGTCGATCTGCGCGCGAAGAACATCACCGGCAAGGCTGCGGAAGCGGTGCTGGGCGCGGCGCA
>NZ_JAAGPN010000648.1:0-520 GCF_017104805.1 Paraburkholderia sp. Ac-20347
TTCGCCAGGTCGATGCCGATCGTTGTAATCTCCATGGTGGGCGCTCCCGCTGTTCGAGTGGTTGACGACACTTCCACTCTGGCACATCAATGCCTTTATAGGTGGGGGCGTCCATCCCATTGCTTACAGTGAATCAGCATTGACGGCGACAGCAATGTTCACGGGAGGGAACTTCCCAACCTTCATGACCCAGAGCGCTTCCTCCTCGAGTAGGCGCACTGCCATGATGTAGCGAAGGATTGCTTCATTGGCTTGAGTCGGCGCTACCACTGGCTTGCGTAACAGCAGCGTCGCACCAACCGCGCTCTCCAGGCTTTTTACCCGCTGAGATATCGCTCCCGGCGATATGTGGAGCATGGTCGCCGCCTTCCTGAAATGCTGGCCTTCCAGGAAGGTCGCGAATGTTTCCAATTGCTGTCGATCTAACATACCGGATTTACGGGAAATCTGAACCTTTGCGACGCACTGGTTCCAGCACCGTGTCTTTGATATAACCCCAAAAAAGCGTTCAGTGGTCGGT
>NZ_JAAGPN010000649.1:0-415 GCF_017104805.1 Paraburkholderia sp. Ac-20347
GATGAAGGCGGTGAACGTCGCCCGTTCCAGCGTCGGGATGAAGGTGGTGAACGTCGCGAATTCCGTCCGCGTGAGGAAGGTGGTGAGCGCCGGTCGTTCCAGCGGCGAGATGAAGGTGGTGAGCGTCGCCCGTTCCAGCGTCGGGATGAAGGCGGTGAACGTCGCGAATTCCGTCCGCGTGAGGAAGGTGGCGAGCGCCGTCCGTTCCAGCGACGGGATGAAGGCGGTGAACGTCGCGAATTCCGTCCGCGTGAGGAAGGTGGCGAGCGCCGTCCGTTCCAGCGCCGCGATGAAGGCGGTGAACGTCGCCCGTTCCAGCGTCGGGATGAAGGTGGTGAACGTCGCGAATTCCGTCCGCGTGAGGAAGGTGGTGAGCGCCGGTCGTTCCAGCGGCGAGATGAAGGTGGTGAGCGTC
>NZ_JAAGPN010000650.1:0-412 GCF_017104805.1 Paraburkholderia sp. Ac-20347
GCATCGAAGAGACTCAGCGGACGGTAGAGCAGCGCCGCGCCGACAAGACACAGCGCGAGCCGCACGGTCAGATTCAGCGCCGCTTGCCAGCCGCTCTGGTCGAGCGCGCCGCCGCCCCAGATCTGCACGCCCGCCAGCCGCGCCAGCAGCGGCGCAGCAAGTCCAATGAAGCCGATCACGCCGACTTCGGCGACCACGAACGCCGTGAGCGCCACCGCGACGAACAGCGCCGCGCCGCGCATCCAGCCGACCGCCACGCCGAGATTGCGCACCGTGGCGTCACCGGCATCGAAGAGACTCAGCGGACGGTAGAGCAGCGCCGCGCCGACAAGACACAGCGCGAGCCGCACGGTCAGATTCAGCGCCGCTTGCCAGCCGCTCTGGTCGAGCGCGCCGCCGCCCCAGATCTGCA
>NZ_JAAGPN010000062.1:0-233 GCF_017104805.1 Paraburkholderia sp. Ac-20347
TTCAATCAGAGCATGCACGCTCAAACATATCGATAGCAGATAGAGACTACACTGTCCACTGTGTTGATGTACACATGCTGCGATGAACACAGTTAGCTGTATCGTCTATGTCCTAGACTACAGCTATGGATGATGAGACGATAGAGACTCTAAGGCGAGTCCGAGTCGTTGTTAGTCATGTTATATGCTGTAATTGGCCACGATCAGTCTAGAACAGGTGTTTTTTTTTTTTT
>NZ_JAAGPN010000063.1:0-38708 GCF_017104805.1 Paraburkholderia sp. Ac-20347
TCGCGCTGGCGATTCCGCTGCGCCGCGCGGGCGTACAGGATATCTGCGGGATTGCGGTGCTGGGCGTGAGTCCGCGTTGCGTGCTCGACGAGAGCTATCGCGCGTTTTTCGATCTCGTCGCGGCGAGCGTGGAGGCGGTGGTCGCGAGCGCGCTCGGACGCGAGGCGCTGCAAGCCGCGAATCGTCAGAAAACCGAATTTCTCGCGATGCTCGCGCACGAGCTGCGCAATCCGCTCGCGCCGATCCGCCATGTCGCCGACCGGCTGGGTTCCGAGGGACTCACCGGGCCGCAGGCGGCGCGCTGCATCGAAATCCTGCGCCGCCAGGCGGCGGTGCTGAGCCGTCTCGTCGACGATCTGCTTGACATGTCGCGCATCACGCTCGGCCGCGTGCAGTTGAACAAACGCGGCGTGCTGCTGCAGGAGATCATCGCGCAGTCGCTGGAGAGCGTCGATGCGCTGATCCGCGAGCGGCAGCACCGGCTCACGGTGACGAGCGAGGGCGCGGCGCGCGTGGACGGCGATCCGCAGCGGCTCGTGCAATGTCTCGTCAACGTGCTGACGAACGCCGCGAAATACACCGGCAAAGGCGGCGAATTGCGGATCGAATCGTTCGAGCGCGAAGGCTTCGGCGTGCTGCGCGTGCGCGATACGGGGCAGGGCATCGCGCCCGAACTGATCGAGCATATCTTCGACCTGTTCGTGCAAAGCGAGCGCACGCTCGACCGCGCGCAAGGCGGCCTCGGTCTCGGGCTTTCGCTTGTCAAGAAGGTGATCGAGATGCATGGCGGGCATGCGTACGCGACGAGCGACGGCGTGGGGCGCGGCACCACGGTCACGCTCGAAGTACCGCTGGCCGACTGCGATGCGTCGCCGCTCGAAGCCGAGCCCGACGCTACGCTGGAGCAACGCGGCCCGCTGCGCGTGCTGGTCGTCGACGATAACGCCGATGCCGCCGACTCGCTCGTCATGCTGCTCGAAGCGGAAGGCCACGCGGCCACGGCGGTGTACGACTCGGACGCCGTGCTCGCGTCAGCGCGCCAGTTCGCGCCGGATGCGATCGTGCTCGACATCGGCTTGCCGAAAGTGGACGGCTATCACATGGCGCAGCGTCTGCGCGAGACGCCGGATCTTGCGCACATCGCGCTGATCGCAGTGACGGGATACGGCCAGCCGGAAGATCGCGCGCGTGCGTTCGAAGCCGGTTTCGATGACCATCTCGTCAAGCCGGCGACGCTCGACGCGCTGCGTCACGCGCTCGCCAAGGCCGGTCGATGATGTTTGCAGCGCGTGAATTCAAACGCGCCGCGTTGTTTTCCGTCTGATGATCGGATCAATGCTTGGGTTTCTTCGGAATCTTCGCGCCCGATTTACGCGCCTGATTCAAGGCAATCGCAACCGCCTGCTTTTGCGATTTACCTTCCTTCATTTCGGTCTTGATGTTCTTCGAAATGGCCTCGCGAGATTTGCCTTTGTTGAGCGGCATGACGACCTCCTTCGCAGATAGCGGCTATGTTGAGGAATGACGCGTTCACGCACGCACGCCGCGTGCCGCGCGCACGTTTCGAGACATCTGCGCGGACGACTTGATGCGCACGGCGGGCATCGTGTTTGCTCAATGCAGATTCCCCATGCCCGACGAGGCGACAGGAGGCCATCATGCCGCGCGCAATCTGGAAAGGCGCTATCAGTTTCGGGCTGGTGTACGTGCCCGTCGAACTCTATCCGGCCACGCAAAGGTCTGCTCGACCGGCGCAGCTTCGATCCGGTCGGTCATCAGAACATCAATAAACGCACGGGCAAGCCTATCGCGCGCGACGACATCGTGCGCGGCTACGAATACGAAAAGGGCGCGTACGTGGTGATTTCCGATGAGGAAATCGAAGCGGCCAGTCCCGAAGCGACGCAGACCGTGGATATTCTCGCATTCGTCGAAGCCGCCCAGGTTTCGTTTCTGTATCTGGACACGCCGTATTGGCTCGCGCCCGACAAGCGCGCGGGCAAGACCTATGCGCTGCTGCGCGACGCGCTTGCGGCGAGCGGCAAGATCGGCATTGCGAACGTGGTGATGCACAGCCGTCAGCATCTGGCGGCGCTGGTCGCGACCGGTCCGGCGCTGGCGTTGCAGACCTTGCGCTGGTCGACCGAAGTGCGCGAGGACGAAGCGATTCCCGCGCTGCCGAAATCCGCGAAGGAAGCGGGCGTCAGCGCGCACGAGATGCAGATGGCGCGCAAGCTCATCGACGACATGACGACCGAGTGGCAACCGGAGTCGTATCACGACACCTATCGCGACGAAATTCTCGCGCTCGTCGAGCGCAAGGTGCGTGAGGGCAAGGCGCACGAAGTGGAGCAGGTGCATGCGCCCGCGCACGAGCGTCGCAGCGCCGATATCGTCGATCTTTCCGATCTGCTCAAGCGCAGCCTCGGCAAACGCAATGGCGCGGCGAGCAACGATTCGCCGCCGCGCAAGAGCGCGCCGCGGCGCGGGAAGCGCGCGGCGTGACGATGTTGCGCGAATGCTGCGCAATGAAACGGGATGGCGGCGATGAAGCGCAATCTATCGGGCAATCTGCGGGCTTACGAAGCAAAACGACGCTTCAATGAAACGCCTGAACCCGCGCCGACACGCGGGCGCGCGCGTCGCAACGGCGGCGCGTCGTTCGTGATTCAGCGTCATGACGCGCGGCGTCTGCACTACGATTTTCGGCTCGAACTCGACGGCGCGCTCAAGTCGTGGGCGGTGCCGAAAGGCCCGAGTCTCGATCCGACGGTGAAGCGGCTCGCGGTGCACGTCGAAGATCATCCGCTCGAATATGGCGCGTTCGAAGGCACGATTCCGGCGGGGCATTATGGCGCGGGAACCGTCGAGATCTGGGATCACGGCAGCTGGCAACCGGAAGGCGGCATGCGCGCCGCGCGCGAGGGTTACGCGCATGGCCATCTGAAATTCACGCTCAATGGCGACAAATTGCACGGCGGCTGGGCGCTCGTGCGTAGCCCGATGGGCGACAGCAAGCAGGAGCGCTGGCTCCTCATCAAACAACGCGACGACGATGCGGTGAGCGAGGACGCGTTCAAGGTCACGGACGAGCACGGCGAGAAAAACGGCCCTGCCAAGAAGCGTGAAAAGACCCCGCCGAAAACGAAAGCGCGCGATGCGGTGAAGATGAAAAGCACGTTGGCCGATTCGAACGACGCGAAAAAACGCGCTTCGAAAGCCGCTGCAAAACCGTTGAATCAATCCGCGCCTGGCAAGCTGCGCGGCGCGGTTCGCGCGGCCTTACCGCAAACGCTCTCGCCTCAACTCGCCACGCCCGCCGACGCACCGCCCAAAGGCGAAGACTGGCTCTACGAACTGAAATTCGATGGCTATCGCGTGCTGGCTCGCGTCGATCATGGTGAGAAAGGCGGGCACGTTGTGCAGATTTTCACGCGCAGCGGTCTCGACTGGAGCGCGAAGTTTCCGCGTCAGATCGAAGCGCTGGCCGCGCTCGATATCGATTCCGCGTGGTTCGACGGCGAGGCCGTGGTGCTCGACGAGCAAGGCGTGCCGGATTTTCAGGCGCTGCAAAACGCCTTCGAAGAAGGGCATGCGGATGCCATCGTGTTCTGGCTGTTCGATCTGCCCTGGCTCGACGGTTTTGATCTGCGCAAGGTGCCGTTAGAGACGCGGCGCGCGCAGCTTGCCGCCTTGCTCGAACGCGGCGATCAGGACGCGCTGCGCTTTTCCGCTGCATTCGACGGCGATCCCGACGATTTGCTGCAAGCGGCATGTGGCGCGAATCTCGAAGGTCTGGTCGCGAAACGACGCGAAAGCGTCTATACGTCCACGCGCAGCGCGTCGTGGCTCAAGCTGCGATGCGCGCGTCGGCAGGAATTCGTGATTGGCGGCTACACCGAACCGGCGGGCAGCCGCACAGGCTTCGGCGCGTTGATTATCGGCGTGTATGACGAGGCGGGCGCGTTGCACTATGCCGGTCGCGTCGGCACCGGTTTCGATACGGCCATGCTGGAAAAACTCGCGCGCGAGTTGAAAACGCGGACGCGCAAGACCACGCCGTTTGCCGATGTGCCCGCAGCCGAACGGCGTGCGAATGTGCATTGGGTGCAACCGGAACTCGTGGCCGAAGTGCGTTTCAAGACCTGGACGAGTGCGGGCGTGGTGCGTCAGGCGTCGTTTGTCGGGCTGCGTCGCGACAAGGCGGCGGCATCGATCGTGCGCGAGCCGCAGTCCCAGCCCGTGAAAGTGAAGGCGCGTGCATCGTCGCCTGCACACGCGATCAACAAGGAAGCCAACGTGGAAGACGAAGTTTCAGGCGTGCGCATCACGCATCCCGAGCGCGTGATCGACGAACGCAGCGGTACGCGCAAGATCGACCTCGTGCGGTATTTCGCATGGATCGCGTCGCATTTGCTGCCGGGCTTGCGCAATCGTCCGGTCGCGCTGGTGCGTGCGCCGAAGGGCGTCGACGGCGAACTGTTTTTCCAGAAGCATGCGAACAAGCTGCAGATTCCGCATGCCACGCAACATGCCGATCTCGACCCCGGACACGCGCCGCTGCTCACGCTCGACAGTCTCGCGGCGCTGATCGGCGCCGCGCAAATGGACACGATCGAACTGCATACGTGGAACGCGCTCGCGAGCCACATCGAGAAGCCCGACCGTCTGATTTTCGATCTCGATCCCGATCCGTCGCTCGACTGGGCGCGCATGCGCGAAGCGGCGCAACTCACGCGCGAATTGCTCGAAGCGCTCGGTCTGCGCGCGTGGTGCAAGACGAGCGGCGGCAAGGGGCTGCACGTCGTGGTGCCGATCACGCGTCACAGCAGTTGGGACGAAGCGAAGGATTTCGCGCAGGCGGTGGCGAGGCATATGGCCGCGACGCTACCCGATCGTTTCAGCGCGAAGATGGGGCCGCAGAATCGCAAGGGCCGTATTTTCGTGGACTATCTGCGCAACGGGCGCGGCGCGACCGCGATCGAGGCGTACGCGCCGCGCGCGCGTCCGGGTCTCGGCGTTTCGACGCCGATCGCGTGGGATGAACTGCCGCGCGTGACGAGCGGCGATCAGTGGAACGTGTCGAATCTGCATGAACGGCTCGACGCGCTGCGCACCGATCCGTGGCACGACTATGCCGCTGCGAAGCAACGCATCACCGCGGCCATGTGGAAGCTGCTCAAGGGCGAATGACGCCCTTGCGCTTCTGTGCGCTCAATGCGCGCACACGGCGGTGAGTGCGTTGTCCCATTCGGTGTCGGGATCGACGTCGAAGAACTTGCCTGCGCCGACCGTGGGCATCATGTCCACGCGATCGATCAACTGACCTTGCGCGTCGTAGCTCAGGCGCGTCATCAACGACGCCTGGTGTTTCGTGCAATCGAACGCCACCCGTTGCTTGAGCAACGAGGCGGGCGCGACGCCGCGCGCGACGGCCGTGGGCTGGTCGTAGCGGATCTGCACCCACGCGCGGCGGATCGCGCCTTCGCGCACGATGGACGACGTGTCCACCGATTCGGTCCACGTATTGGGCACCGAGCCGACCGTGGTCCACGTGGCCGCATGGGCCACGGGCGCGGCCACGGCCAGCGCCAGGCAGGTCAGGAATCGTTGCGCGGAGCGGGGCAACAGGGCGCGCGGCGAACGGCGCGAGGTGGACGCTTCGGTACTCATAGGTTTCTCTGCGGATAAGTCGGCTTGCCGGGGCGGCGACGAGCGATCGCCATTGTAAGCGCCTGTTGCGGAAGCAAGCGGTTTCGCCGGCAGCGCGCGAGAATCCGCACGCCGGATCTGCTGCGTCGCACCATCCCCACGCATCGCCGGCTTTCGCTAGAATCGATCTTCGTCGCGGCATGATCGAAGCGCGAATGCTGCTCTGATGGTTCATCCTTTAACGGAGGCGAGCGTGCCTGGTTTACTTCCCAATGTCGACCGCGAAGGGCTTCTCGAGTACTCGGTGGTGTACACCGACCGCTCGATCAATCACATGTCGCAGCGCTTTCAGGGCGTCATGCGTGACCTCTCCGCGAGCCTGAAAAAGGTCTATCACGCGAAGGCCGTCGCGATCGTTCCCGGTAGCGGGACGTTCGGCATGGAAGCCGTTGCGAGGCAGTTCGCAACGAATAAAAAATGTCTGGTGATCCGCAATGGCTGGTTCAGCTACCGCTGGACGCAGATCTTCGATATGGGCAGCATCCCGTCGGAGTCGGTCGTGTTGAAGGCGCGTCCGGTCGAATCGGGGCGCCAGGCCGCGTTTGCGCCGCCGCCCATCGACGAGGTGGTCGCCGCCATCCAGGAACACAAGCCCGATCTCGTCTTCGCGCCGCATGTGGAAACCGCGTCCGGCATGCTGCTGCCCGATGCGTATCTGCGCGCCGTCGCCGACGCCGTGCATGCCGTGGGCGGGATGTTCGTGCTCGACTGCATCGCGTCGGGAACGGTGTGGGTGGATATGGAGGCGAGCGGCGTCGACATCCTGATCAGCGCGCCGCAAAAGGGCTGGAGCGCGTCGCCGTGCTGCGCGCTGGTCATGTTCAGCCCGCTGGCGCGCGAGCGTATCGATTCGACCACCAGCACCAGTTTCGCGTGCGATCTGCGCAAATGGCTGCAGATCATGGAAGCCTACGAGGGCGGCGGTTTTGCGTATCACGCCACGATGCCCACGGACAGCCTCGCGATACTGCGCGACGTGATGAAGGAAACCGAAGCCTACGGCTTCGCGAAAGTGCAGGCCGAACAACTCGAACTCGGCGCGCGCATTCGCGCCTTGCTCGCGCAGAAGGGTTTCCGGAGCGTGGCTGCCGAAGGTTTCGAAGCGCCGGGCGTGGTGGTCTGTTATACCGACGACGACGGCATCCGCTCGGGCAAGAAGTTCGCCGACGTGGGCCTGCAGATCGCCGCTGGCGTGCCGCTGCAATGCGACGAACCGGCCGATTTCAAAACCTTCCGTATCGGCTTGTTCGGGCTCGATAAACTGCACGACATCGACGGCGCGGTCGAACGCTTCGCGAAGGCGTTGAACACGATCGACTGAGTTCGTGTTTCACACGATGTTTGAAGGGGCAGGCGTGCGCGCCTGCCCCTTTTGCCTTTTGCGTTACGACGACGCGAGCGATTCGCGCGCCGCTTTCACGACCGCATCGGTCGTAATGCCGAACTTGGCGTACACGTCCTGGATCTTGCCGGACTCGCCGAAGCTATGCATCCCGACGAACCGGCCTTCGGGTCCGATATAGCGATCCCAGCCCAGCTCGACGGCGGCTTCCACGGCCACTCGCGCGGGCGAATCGCCCAGCACGGCGCGTCGATAATCGCGATCCTGTTCTTCGAACAGCAGACGGCAAGGCATCGACACCACGGCGGTCGGCACGCCTTCGCTCTGCAGAATCTCGCGCGCCGCCACGGCCAGTTGCAGTTCCGACCCGGTGCCGATCAACGTGAGCTTGCGCGGTCCGCCTTCGGCTTCGTGCAGCACATACGCGCCGCGCGCCGAGCGGTTCTCGCCGCTCGCATCCTTGCGCAGCAGCGGCACCGGCTGGCGCGACAGCGCAATCAGCGCGGCGCGGCGCGGATTGTCCAGAATCAGCTCCCAGCATTCCGCCGTTTCGACCGGATCGGCGGGGCGATACACGGCGAGTTGCGGGATCGCCCGCAGCGCCGCGAGATGCTCGACCGGCTGATGCGTCGGGCCGTCCTCGCCGAGACCGATCGAATCGTGCGTCATCACGAAGACGGAGCGGATGCGCATCATCGCGCTCAGGCGGATCGCCGGGCGGCAATAGTCCGAGAAACACATGAACGTGCCGCCGTAGGGAATCAGGCCGCCATGCAGCGCGATGCCGTTCATGGCCGCAGCCATGCCGTGCTCGCGCACGCCGTAGTGGACGTACGAGCCCGCATAGTGTCCGGGCTTGATCTCGACCTGATGCTTCGTTTTCGTGTTGTTCGACGGCGTGAGGTCGGCGGACCCGCCGAGCAGTTCGGGGATGGCGTCGAAGAGCTTGTCGAGCACTTCGCCGCTGGCTTTGCGCGTGGCGATCGCCTCGCCTTTTTCGACGAAGGCTTGCCGCGCCGCGGCGATGGCCGATTTCCAGTCGGGCGGCAGATGGTGTTCGTTGCGGCGCGTGAATTCGTCGCGCAACGCGGGCGGCGCCTGCTTGACGCGTTCATTCCACGCGAGCCGCGCCTCGCTTCCGCGCGCGCCGATTGCGCGCCACTCGCGCAACAGATCGTCGGGAATCTCGAACGGCGGCGACGGCCAGTCGAGAATCTTGCGCGCGCCCGCGATTTCCTCTTCGCCGGGCGCGTCGCTATGCGCTTTCTGCGTGCCCGCCTTGGTCGGAAAGCCGAAGCCGATGATCGTCCGGCACGCGATCAGCGTCGGACGGTCTTGTGTCGCGCGCGCGGTGGTGATGGCGTCGCGGATCGCGTCGGTGTCGTGGCCGTCGATGTCGAGCACCTGCCAGCCGGAGGCGTGGAAGCGCTCGATTTCGTTGTCGGAGACCGCGAGACTCGTCGCGCCGTCGATCGAAATCGAGTTGTTGTCCCAGAACGCGATCAGGCGTCCGAGCTTCAGATGGCCGGCGAGCGAGATCGCTTCCTGGCTTACGCCTTCCATCAGGCAGCCGTCGCCGAGAAAGACGTAGGTGTGGTGATCGACGAGTTCGTCGCCGAAACTGGCGTTCAGGATGCGCTCGGCCAGCGCCATGCCGACCGAATTCGCGATGCCCTGGCCGAGCGGCCCGGTCGTGGTTTCGATCCCGGCGGCGTGCGAATACTCGGGATGCCCGGCCGTCTTGCTGCCGACCTGACGAAAGCGCTTCAATTCGTCGATCGTGATGTCCTTGTAGCCGGTCAGATAAAACAGGCTGTAAAGCAGCATCGACGCGTGGCCGTTCGAGAGAATGAAGCGGTCGCGGTCGAGCCAGTGCGGCTCGGCGGCGTCGAAGCGCAGGAAGTCGCGGAACAGCACGGTCGCGACGTCGGCCAGACCCATCGGCGCGCCGGGGTGGCCGCTGTTCGCTTTCTGCACCGCATCCATCGACAGAAAGCGGATGCAGTTCGCCATCGCGCGCAGATGCGGGTCCCGGGGCGATGGAATGGCGTGCGCGGGCGCGCTGCCGCTGGCGGTCTGGTCGGTCATGGGAGGTCCTCTTTCGAATGGCGGATTGGCGAATGGCGCGAATGGCAGATAGGCAGTCGCGCAAGTTGCGTGCCGTTGCGGCGGGTGTCGGGCGTGCTGAATCCGGTGACAAGCAGTGACGATACGCCGCTTCGGCGCGCGGCGACGGGAACGTGTCATGCGGCGATGAGCTTACGTTTTGCCACAGGAGGGCATCGCATCATGGAACCGGATACCCAGTCGGCGGACCGCGATGAAGCGGGAGCGCATTCGACCCGCGCGACGAATGCGCGCGATCAGCCGCCCGCGAAGCCCGCGCGCGGCGCGCCGGGCAGCTTCGATCAGCCCGAACCGAATCCCGACGTGATGCCGCGCGAAGGCGGCCCGCACCCCGAGCAGACGGCCGAAGTGCCGCTGGGATCGGGCGACGAAGGGCTGCCGTCCGGCGCGCGCGGCCACAACAGCCCGCCGGTCAAAAGGAAGCCCGGCGGGAAGCCCGGCGCGTGAAACGCTACACCGGCGGCGAGTCCGGCGACCCCCGAAGGCCGGTCCGCCGCTTCAGCTTTCCTGTAAGATCCACGCCTTCTCGTCGGCTTCCGGCAGCAGCGCCACGAAGTTCTCGACGATCGAATCGGCGCCCGTGTCGCGCCACGTGAGACCGACGTCCCAGCGGGCGTCGTCATCGTGGATCGGCAGGCACACGACCTTGTCGCCGGGCGAATGCAAGGCCGACTCGTGCATGATCGACACGCCGAGCCCCGCGCCGACCAGCGAAAGGATCGTCAGCGACTCGTTCGCGTGCTGCACGGAGCGCGGCTCGAAGCGGCGCGACGCGCAGAAACGGACGATGTGATCGTGCAGGCCCGGCGCACGCGCGCGTTGCAGCATCAGGAACGGCAGCGTGCGCAGCGCCTCGACGTCGAAACCGGAGATGGCGTGCGCGAGCGTGTGCGGCACGACGAGCGCGAGCCGGTCGGAGAGAATGCGCCGGTGCGCGAGACCGGGCTGCACGGGCAGACGCACGAACCCCGCCTGAAGGCTGCCTTCGAGCAGCCGTTCCATCTGTTCCGCCGAAGACAGATCGTGCAGCGTGACATCGACGTCGGGAAACCGCGCGCGAAAACGCGGCAGCACGCGCGACACGGTCTCCACCGTCGAGAAGCTGTAGCCGATCGCGAGGCGGCCGACTTCGCCGCGCGCGGCGCGCTTGCCCTGCGAGAACACGCGCTCGGCCTGCTCGACCAGCGGCCGCGCTTCGCCGAGAAAGTAGCGGCCCAGTTCGGTGAGCGCCGTGCCGTGACGGTCGCGATGGAACAGCGGCGCGCCGAGATCGTCCTCGAGCCGCTTGATCTGTTTGGTGAGCGCGGGCTGCGAGAGATTGAGCGTTTGCGAAGCGGTGCCGAAGTGCAGCGAGTTCGCGAGCGTGACGAAGGATTTGAGTAAATGGAAGTTCATATCCGCGAGTTATCACCGCCGGTTATCACCACAACGACAACAAGTCATTGGACCGCGCGGCGCGGCTATGTTCGAATGCCGTTTCGCGCAGTATAGCGGGCACATTTGAGTCGGAGTGCCATGCAATTCATATATTGCAAACGGTGATTTCGTTATTCCAAAGACCCCTATATGGATACGGTTCGATGCGTGTCAACGCAATCGTTACGTGATTCGTTCAAGGGCGGAGCCATCAGCAGGAAATACATGAAACGATATTCGGGGAGATCACGCGCGGCATCCGTACCGCGCGTCGTGGCGCGGCGATTCGCGCGGCCTGTGCGTCTGGGCGTGGGCGTTGGCGTCGGTCTGGGCTTGAGCTTGATGGCCGCGAATGTGATCGCCGCCACCACGGAGTTGAGCGATCAGGCGGAGCAGGCAAAAGCCGAAAAACCGGCTGAAAAAGCCGCGCCGCCCGTGGCCGCCTCGGCAAGCAACGCGGTGTTGCCGACCGTCACGGTCAATGGCGCGAGCGGCAACGCATGGCGCGCCCGCACGGCGTCGGTCGCGGGCTACGACAATGCGTCGCTGCAGAATACGCCCGCGTCGATCACGGTCGTCACGCGCGCGCAGATCGATGATCAGCAGGCCAAACGTCTGAGCGACGTGGTGCGCAACGACGCCTCGGTGAACAAGGATTACGCGCCGGTCGGCTACTACGAGGGCTTTTCGATTCGCGGCTTCGCGCTCGATCCGGCGAGCGCCTATCGGCTCGACGGTCTCACGCTGTCCGGCGAACAGCAGGTGGCGCTCGAAAACAAGGAGCGCGTGGAGATCCTCAAGGGTCTCGCGGGCATCGACAGCGGCGTGATTTCGCCGGGCGGCGTGGTCAACTACGTGAGCAAGCGCCCCGAAAACGTGGCGAGCGTGACGGCGGGCGTGGACAGCCGCGGCTCGACATCGGCGGCCGTGGATCTCGGGCGACGCTTCGGTCCCGACGATCAGTTCGGCCTGCGCGTGAATGCCGCGAAAGAGAACATGCATTCGTACATCGACGGCACGAACGGCCGGCGCACATTCGGCTCGATCGCGGCGGACTGGAACATCGACCCGCGCGCGAGCCTGCAATTGAACGCGGAATTCCAGCAGTGGATTCAGCGTTCGGCGTCGGGCTATCAATTGCTGGGCGGCACGGTGGTGCCGTCGGCGGTGTCGTCGTCGAAACTGCTGGGCGCGCAGTCCTGGGCCAAGCCCGTGACCACCGACGCGCTCAACATCAACGGCCGCTTCGACTACGCGTTCAACGACAACTGGCGCGCGTATGTGGCGGCCGGCCGCAGCCGAACGATGATCGACGATAACGTTGCGTTCGCGTATGGCTGCTACTACGTATCGAGTTGCGGCGCGGGCGGCACCTCGCCGTACTTCTTCAGCTCGAACGGCGATTACGACGTCTACGACTATCGCAGCCCCGGCGAATATCGCCGCAACGACGAAATGCGCGTGGCCGTCGACGGCAAATTCACGACCGGTCCGCTGCGCCACGACGTGCTGTTCGGCACGAGCGCGCTGCATCGCGTGGTGCATCTGTCCGATGCGGTCTACGACTACGTGGGCAGCGAAAACATCTATGGCGACGATGTCGATTTCGCGCCGTCACCGAATTCGCCGAGCGTGTCGTATCCGCAACTCGACGCGTGGCAATACTCGTTGTTCGCCACCGACCGCGTGAGTCTCGGCGAACATTGGGAAGTGCTCGCGGGCGGCCGCGCCGTGTTTTTGCGCCAGAAAGCGTGGACGAGCCAGGACGGCCCGGAGACCGGCACCGACAAATCGGCGTTGCTGCCGCAGATCGCGCTGGTCTACAAGCCGATCGCGCCGCTCTCGCTCTATGCGTCGTACAGCAAGGATCTGTCGCTCGGCGATCAGGCGCCCGTGCGTGCGAGCAATGCTTACGCGTTCTTGCCGCCCGTCGAGTCGCATCAGTATGAAATCGGCGCGAAGTACGACTGGGCGAATCGCCTGAGCCTCACCGCTGCCGTGTTTTCGATCAGCAAGCCGTTCCAGTATGCCCAGCCCGATGCGTCCGAGGCCGGTTATACCTTCGTGCAGCGCGGCACGGAACGTCATGACGGCATCGAGCTGTCGGCGTCGGGACGCGTGACGGAGCGCGTGTCGGTGACGGCGAGCGTCGCGGCAATTCGCGCGCGCGCCTACGATTCGGGCACGCCCGCGTACGAAGGGCATCAGGTCATCAACGTGCCGGCCTTGCGCGCGGCGCTCAACGCGGACTGGTCGGTGCCGGGCCTCGCGGGATTCGATCTGCTCGGCGGCATCGAATACAGTTCGAGCCGCAACGCCAACGAGGAAGGCACGGCGCGCGTGCCGGGCTGGATTGTGTTCAACGCGGGCGCGCGCTATACGACGAAGCTCGCGGGCCATCGCACGGTGGTGCGCCTGTGGGTCGACAATCTCTTCAACCGCTACTACTGGAGCGATGCGGGCGAGCAGCAGGGCGACGCGTATCTGTTCCTCGGCGCGCCGCGCACGGCGCGTCTGTCCGTGACGTACGACTTCTGATGACTTCCGTTCGCGTGGCCATGGCCTCTGGAGAAATTACATGACCTGAATGACCCTGATGCTCGAGTACTTCCATCCGTGGACGAATGCGGCGGGCTTCTATGTGGCGCGAGACGAAGGCTGGTTCGCCGAGGCGGGACTCGACGTGGAGATCGTCGTGCCCGACCCGGCGCGCGGCGATGCGCTCGCGCATCTCGCGCGCCACGACGTGGACTTTGGCGTGTTCCCGAGCAATCGCCTGTTCGTGCAGCGCGAGGCGGGCCATCCGCTCGTCGGCATCGCGGCGATCAACCATCGCGCGCTGGAGACGATCCAGACCGTCGCGGCCACCGGCATCGAACGGCCGCGCGATCTGGCGGGACGGCGTCTCGCGCTGAACCCGACGCCGCGCGGCATGGCGATGGTGCGCCATCTCGTGGCGCACGACGGCGGCGATCCGGATGCGATCACCATCGTCGATAGCGGCGTGCGCGAACTGCCGCCCGAAAGCTTTCTCGACGGCGAGGCCGATGCCTCGTTCGGCAGCTACTGGGCATGGGACACGCTGTTCGCCTCGCGCGTGCCGGACGACGAGCGGCGCATCTGGCCGGTCGATGAAATCGGCGCGCCCGCCTATCATAGCTATCTGCTCGGCGCGCACGAGGACACGCTGGAAACGCGCGGCGAACTCGTGCGCGGGTTTCTGGCGGCGGCGCGACGCGGCTATCTGGCGGCGGCGCGACGCGGCTATCTGGCGGTCGCGCAGGAGCCCGAGCGGGCGTTGCCGTCGCTGGAGCGCGTGATTCCGTATTTCCCGCGCGCGTTGCTCAAGCGCTCGCTGCCGCTGATCGCGCCCACGTGGACGCACGACGGCACGTGGGGCGTGCAGCGCGAGGCGCTCGTGCATCCTTACGCGCAATGGCTCGGCCGGCATGGCGTGCTGCGCGACGCCTCGCAGAGTCCGCACGCGTTTACCAACGCCTTTCTGCCCGACGATACGCGGCAGTCAGGCACGTATAAGTCAGCATAAGCAAGCATCGGCACGTACGACTGCTATCCGGCAAGGAACCTTCTACACATCATGTCCGCACTCGAAATCATCGGCGTTATCGTCAGCGCGCTCGCCATCTGGCTCACGGCGCGCCGCAAGATGCTGTGCTGGCCGATCGGGCTGGCCTCGGTGGCGCTGTATGGCTGGATCTTCTTCGACGCGCGGCTCTATTCCGATGCGCTCCTGCAAGGCGCATTCGCCGTGCTGCAACTCTACGGCTGGCACCGCTGGCTCGCGCAACAGCGCGGCGGCGCGCAGCAGGCGAGCGACGACGCGCAGCCGGTCGTGCCGGTCGGCGGTCTGACGCTCGCGCGTCTCGCGCCCGATCTGTTCGCGGCGGTGATCGGCAGCGTGCTGCTCGGCGCGGCGATGGCGCATTTCACCGATGCGGCGCTGCCCTGGGTCGATGCCTCGCTCACAGCGTTCAGTCTGGTCGCGCAATACTGGACCGCGCGGCGCTACATCGCGTCGTGGACCTTGTGGATCGTGGTCGATGTGATCTACGTGGGCGTGTTCATCTATAAGGGCTTGTATCTCACGTCGGGGCTGTATGCGCTGTTCCTGCTGCTCGCGGCGCTCGGCTGGCGCGACTGGTCGCGCGCGTTGCGTGCCGATGCCGAGCAGACCGCGTATGCGGCGTCGGGCAGCCGGGTTTGATGCGGCCGCGCCAACGAGATCATCGACATCATGAAGCACGATCACGATAACGACCGCGCTGCAAACGCGAACGCTGATACGCACGACGCCGCCACGCGCGCCGCGCCGCAATTCACGGTCGACGGCGAGAAGGCCGAGCGCGACTGGCCGCTCATCACGCGTGACGAAGTCGAGCGCCTGCTCGCCGGTTACGCCGATCTCGCGCCGCTCGCGAAGATCGCGTGGCACAGCCCACGGCCGTTTTCATCGGCGGTGCTCGCGCATACGCTCGATGGCCGCGCGTGGTTCGTCAAGCGTCATCACGCGCGTTTGCGCAGCGCGGCGGGCCTCGCGGAAGAGCATGGTTTCATCGCGCATCTGCGCAGTCGCGGCGTGCCGGTCGCGGAGGTGCTCGCGGATCGCGCGGGCCGCACGGCCATCGCGCAGGACGGCTGGACGTGGGAGGTGCACGCGGCCGCGCCGGGACTGGATGCGTATCGCGGCGTGATGTCGTGGAAGCCGTTTTTTCACGCGAGCCACGCGTGGTCGGCGGGCCGCACGCTGGCGCGTCTGCACCTGGCCGCCGCCGATTACGACGCGCCCGCGCGCGCGTTGCAGCCGCTGCTGTCGAGCTTTCGCGTGCTGAGTTCGCCGACGCTCGAACCGGCGCTCGACGCCTGGGTGCAGGCGCAGCCCGGCCTCGCGCGCTCGCTGGCCAAACACGACTGGCGCGCCGATATCGCCGAGGTGATTGCGCCGGCTCACGCGCGGCTCGTGCCGTGGCTGCCCGCGCTTCGCTCGCAATGGACGCACGGCGACTGGCACGCGTCGAACCTGTTGTGGACCGACGCCGCGCCGGGCGCGCAGGTGCGCACGGTGCTCGACTTCGGTCTCGCGGATCGCACCTGTGCGGTCTACGATCTCGCGCTTGCCATCGAACGCAACACGATCGACTGGCTCGCCGCGCCCGCGACGTGCACGGTGCAGTACGAGCAGATCGCCGCGCTGCTCGACGGCTACGCGTCGCTCGCGCCGTTGAGCGAGGCCGAACACGAAGCGCTGATCGCGCTGCTGCCGATCGTGCACACCGAATTCGCTCTGCTCGAAGTCGAGTATTTCGACGATATCCTCGGCGATGAAACGGGCGTGAACGCTGCGTACGACGGCTATCTGATTGGTCACGCGCGCTGGTTCGAGGGCGAGGACGGAATGCGTCTGCTTGCGTGGTTACGAAATCGATATCGTCAGGATAACCAGGTATGAGTCATGAGCAGACACACGATGCACGTCGCGCCGCCGTGCTGGTCGAAGCGGCGGCGCTCGCGCGCGAGTTAGGCGAGCCGGATCTGGTGCTGCTCGATGCGCATGTGGAATTGCCGTCGCCGCGTTTCGACGGCGATTACCGCGTGGCGAGCGGTCATGACGGCTGGCTCGCGCAACGTGTGCCGGGCGCGCGTCACGCCGATCTGAGCGCCGCATTGAGCGCTCCGCATGAAACGCTGTCGTTCATGCGGCCTGCGCCGTCCGCGCTCGCACGCGGCCTTGAAGCGCTCGGCGTGAGCAACGAGTCGCGCGTGGTGATCTACGATCGCGCCGATGGATTCTGGGCCGCCAGGCTTTGGTGGATGCTGCGCTGGATCGGCATCGATGCGCGTGTGCTCGATGGCGGCTGGCGCGCGTGGCGGGCGGCGGATCTGCCGGTCGAAAGCGGGCCGGGGAGAGCCGTGGCGCGTGGGCATATCGAGGTGCGCGAGCGCGCCGGCATGTGGGCCGACCGCGCGGATGTCGAAGCGATCGTGGCGGGGACGGTCCGCAGCACGCTGGTGTGCGCGTTATCGGCGGAGGTGTTCTCGGGTGTTTCAGCGAGCCGCTATGCGCGGCGCGGGCATATTCCGGGCAGTTTGAATGTGCCTGCGCGCGGGCTGTTCGATGACGGCGGGCGGTACGCGGCGGTTTCGGCTTTGCGCGAGACGCTGGGCGCGCTCGATCGCTCGCAACCGGTTTGCGTGTATTGCGGTGGCGGAATTTCAGCCGCCGTGGATGCGCTCGCACTGACTTTGACGGGCCGCGACGATGTCTCGATCTACGATGGATCGTTGCAGGAATGGGCGGCGGATCCGGTGCTTGCGATGGTGGTGGCGAAGGGGCGTTGAGTCGATGGATGGCGCGATGGGTATTCATCGCCAATGCAATGACACTTCCACACCACCACCATTCCATCCACGAAACAGCAATCCGCGCTACACGAATCGCCGATTTAAAACGACCACATTTTCTCCAATGTGGATAAAAACCCGAAACGCATATTCTAATTTTCTTTCTTCGATAGAATATGCGTCGGGAATCCGGCGCTTGTGATATTCGAAATCGGCTTCCCGCTTTGAATCGGGGGCGAGCGAAGCCATGTCTTCGTTCTGTCAAAAAGGGGACCGCGCGACGCGGAACCTTAAAACGGTATCGAATAAGTTGGCGACATGTGGCGACGCTTCACTACCGTCGTTGGCAGGGTCATTCCGGGTGCGGGCAGTCGCCGTCGCAAGCGTGGATGGGTAACGCCCGTTACCGTTTTCATTCTCGGCTTGAGCTTTCTCTGGACCGGCACCCTTGCGGACTCCAACACGCCGCGCCAGTCGGTGTTGCGCGTGCTCGCGTGGCCCGGCTATGCCGACGACGACTGGGTCCAGGCGTTCGAAAAGCGCTTCCACGCCAAGGTCGAAGTCACCATCGTCGATTCCGATGAAGCGTTGTGGGCGCAGATGCATAGCGCCGTGCCGCCGCCTTTCGACGTGCTGGCCGCCAATACCGCCGAGATCGCGCGCTACGCGCAGGCGGGCATGCTGAGCGCGCTCGACCTGAAAAAAATTCCCAACCGTCGCTGGCAGCAGCCGTTTTTTCAGCATCTTTCCGACATTCGCGGACTTGTGAATGCCGGTCACGCATACGCCATTCCGTTCACCTGGTCGTCGATGGGACTTATCTACGATCGCAAGCAGTTTCCGGTCGCGCCGCGCTCGATGCGGGTGATGTGGGATCCGCGCTATCGCGGCAAGGTGCTCGATTTCAACAGCGCGCAGCACAACTTTTCGTTCGCGGCGCTCGCGCTGGGCTATCCCGATCCGTTTCATCTGACGCCCGAGCAGATGCGCGCCGTCACACGCGAACTCGTGAATTTGCGGCGCAATCTTCTGACCTATTACACGCTGCCCGAAGAGGCCACGGCCCTGTTCGTGGAGCATCACGCGGCGCTGATGTTCGGCAATTACGGTACGCAGCAGGTGGAGCAGTTGCGCAAGGCGGGCGTCGATGTGGGCTACGTGATGCCCGACGAAGGCGCGCTCGCGTGGCTCGATTGCTGGGCGATCACGCGCAACGCGAGCAATCTGGATCTCGCGCACCAATGGCTCGACTATATGCAGGAGCCGGAGATCGGCAAGCAACTGACGCAGCGCGAAGGGCTCGCGAACACGATGACGCCCGTGCCCGGCGCCGCATCCGATGCGGGGCCGAAGCTGGTCTGGCTGCAACTCGTCGAGAGCATCGGCCAGCGCGAGGCGCTCTGGCAACGCATCGAATCGGGTGATCGCTTGAGGACCTTCCCGCAATGATCAAGCTCGGGTTGACGGCGAGGCTCTCGATTCTGCTGGTGTGCATCGGCGTGCTGGCGTCGGGCGCGACCGGCTATTCGACGTATCAGGCCAATCGCCGGCTGCTCATGCGCGAGGCGGAGCGCAGCCTGCTGACCTCGACGCAGCTGCTCGGCCAGCGTTTCACCGCCGCGCTCGGTGACGTCGCCGCCGACGCGCTCGTGCTCGCGACGCTGCCGTCGTCGGTGCAGGTTGCGCTCGGCGATGCGTCCGGGCCTGGCAGCACGCGGCTCAAGCAGGTTTTCGTCGGCTTCATGCTGCAGCATCCCGAGTATCGGCAGATCCGTTTGATTTCGCGCTCGCATTTCGGCCTCGAACGCGTGCGCGTTGCGCGTGGCGAGCACGGCGTCATGGTCGTGCCCGACGACGATCTGCAGGAGAAGGGCCAGTTTCCGTACGTGTTCGATACGCTGATCGCGGATACGGGGCGCGTCTATCTTTCGCAGATCGGACTCGAGGGCGGCGTGGCGTCCGACCCGGATCAGCCGGTGGTGCGCATCGGCACGCCCGTCGCCGATACGAGCGGCAACAACATCGGCGTGCTCGTGATCGACGTGGATTTGACGCGCGTGTTCGAGCGGATCGAGCGCGATTTGCCGTCCGATTACGCGGTGTATATGGCGAACGAGTGGGGCGATTTTCTCGTGCATCCGGACCCGTCGCAGACCTTCGGTTTCGCGCGTGGACGGCGTGTGCTGATGCAGAAGACGTTCCCGCTCACCACGGCGCTCTTCGACGGCAGCCAGTCGACCGTGACGTTTAACGGCTTCGCGCACGCGCACGAGCCGCCCGCCGAGGTATTCGCGTTCGCGCGCCTGCCGTACGGCGTCGTGGACGACAAGCGCTTCGTCACGCTCGGACTCGCGCGGCCGCTCAGCGACGTGCTCGAACCGGCCAACGCGCTGGGCGCGCAGATCGTGTGGCTCGCGCTGATATCGAGCGTCATCGCGATCGTGCTCGCGATGCTATTTGCACGCGCGCTGGTGCGGCCGCTGCGCACGCTGGCCCATGCCGTGACGCACATCTTCGACGACGCGGCGATTCAACGTCTGCCCGTTGCACGTTCGGACGAAATTGGCGTGCTCGCGCGCTGCTTCGAGCGCATGCGCAGCGAGATTCGCTCGCAGGTGCACGAGCTGCGCGCGCGTCAGGAAGAGTTGACGCATCTCGCGGGGCACGATCCGTTGACGGGGCTGCCAAACCGCATGCGCTTCATGGATCAGCTCGAATTCGCGATCGGTCGCGCTGCGCCGGGCGGCGAAAAGCTGGCGGTGCTGTTCGTCGACCTGAACGGCTTCAAGCAGATCAACGATCACTTCGGTCACTCCGCCGGCGACGCGGCGCTCGTAGTGGTGGCGCAACGTCTGCGCGCGGCGCTGCGCGAAACGGACATCGTCGCGCGCTTCGGTGGCGACGAGTTCGTGATTCTTGCCGGCGATGTGCAATCGCCCGATGCGATCGACTCGACGGCGGCGCGCATTCAGGCTGCGATGCATCTGGCCGTGCCCGTCGGCGCGCATTCGGTCAATGTGGGCGTGAGCATCGGCGTGAGTGAGTTTCCGGCCGATGGCGACCACGCCGGAGAATTGCTGGCGAAGGCCGATGCCGCGATGTATATCGCCAAGACGCTGCCCGGTGCCGATTGCGTTCGCTATCGGGAACGCATGAATGTGTCGGGGGATACGGCTGATCAATCACGCGCGCTACGCGACATCGAATAAGACAACCGTTCGTTCGAGTGATTTGTGTCGTGCGAATGAATCGCGCTTCGTCTGATGTTTATTCGCGCGAGTTACAAAACAAATTTGGGGCGTCATGGATTTTTTGAAGCGCCGCGATTACACTCGGGTCTGATTTGTACCGAACAGTTAATTCGGTTCACTGATTTCCCCGCCGTGTTTGCTTCCCCGGCAAGATCGGCTTGTGCCAGCTACTGCTGGCACTTTTTATTTCGTCCGCCCGGCGCTCGCCGTATGTGGACTTCGGCATGTCGAATGCGCGGGCGTGTTGCCCGCGCATCTCGCCGTTATTTACTCGCAGAGACCAGGTACGTGAGCGTTGCGCCGCTGTCCCAGTAGCGTTGGGCATCGATCAGCGTGCGCAATTCGCTTTGGCTCTCCGCGCGTTTTGCGTGGATGCCGGCCACGAACGCCTGTGCCTCGACGTCATGCAGCGCCGCGACCCAATTGTCGACCTGGCTTTCCCACAACGCCGCGCGAGCATCGTCGTTCGCCGCATTCAATTCAGCCAGATTCACGCGCGTTTCGTGGTCGTCGTAAGGCGGCAAGATTGGCGCGGCTTTATCCGAGAGCCAGGTTTGAATGCCGGTTAACCCGGCGAGTTGAAACAAACGCGGCAGGCGGTCGCCGAGCGATAACACGCCTTCTCCGGCCGCGCGCTTGCCGTGCTCGCACAGCAGCGCATAACGAAACGCGTCACAAAGCTCGTCGATCGACCGGTCGGTGGTCGTCGCGTTCGCCAGGGCGGCCTGCACCAGATTGCAGGGTTCGGCGCAGATCACGATGCCGCCGGGCCGCACGACGCGGCGCATTTCGCGAAGGGCGGCGAGCGGATCGGCGAGATGGATCAGTACGGTCTGGCAGGTCACGACGTCGAAGCTGTCGTTGGCGAAGGGCAACGCTTGCGCATCGCCTTGTCGAAACGCGACGCTCGCGCCGTATGCTGCGAATGCCGATGCAATGGCAGTGTCGCCCGCCGCCCATTTGACATCGCGATCGAGCGCGCTCACGTGCGCGCCTCGCGCCATGCGCGGCGCGAGCAATCGACTCCAGTGACATTGGCCGCAGCCGATATCCAGCAGACTGTGACGATGAGCGAGTCGCCAGCGTTGGGCCATCAAGTCGAGAAAATCGGCGTTCCACCAGTAGTCGCGATAAGCGCCGAACCATTCTTCGGAATGGGCGAGCTGCGGAGAGGGCGCGAGCGCGCCTGTGTCCGGATTGAGTTCCATGGATCAATTCCCTGTTCGTGCAAAACCAGCCGCACCCGTGAGGGTTGCGGCGACATGAGGTAGTGCGGGACGAGTAGGGATTTACATGGGATCGGGGCGGGAATGGCGGTCGTTATCAATTCATTGCGTGGGCGTCAGCGCGTGGAGCACTTCAAAGCGCTCGCAGACGATCGGCATGGTCTCATCCGCCGCGCGGCCGATTCGCCTGCATTCTTCGCTGAAGAAGCGCCAATGTTCGTTTTGCCAGTACGTGAGCGAGAGATCGCCTTCTCCTTCGCTGGCCGCGAAATCCGCCGTCACGCAATCGAACGGCGTGATGTCGACTCGCGTGGTCCGGAGGATCAAGGCGGGAGAGCCCTGCCAGTCGAGGACGATTTCGACGTCGCCCGTTCTGGGAAGCGTTTCGTTGTCGAAGTCCCAAGACCAGAGCAGGCTGGACGTCGCGCGCTTCGTGCCGGCGACGATCAGGTCGATCAGCGAATTGGAAAGCGCTTCGGAGTCGCCGAAGCCACCTAGACGAATATCGCCGTCGGGCAACTGAATGCCGCGAGCAGCCAACTCGGCGATGATCTTCCTTACATTTTCCTTCACTTAATGCTCCTGGCGAGAGAGCATCGTATCCCGACAAATTAAGCGTGGGTGATCTGAGAGGGCGCAGATGCAGTCGTTTGGCGGAGTCGATTTCCCTGGTAATCCTGAGTAATTGGCTGATCGGCTCAAATAGCCAGCGGACCGGATTGCCGTCGCCCAAGGTTCCGCCCGGAAACGCCGCAAGGCATGTCCGCGGATCGCGCATTCTTCCAGCGTAAATGGCGACTCGCAACCGCCGCCGACCGTCGCCCCACCATCCACCAGCGCTTGACCAAAGCAGGCTGCGACGCCGAATCTGCAATTGCCGCACTGCACAAATACGCGGGTTCGCTGGCGCGTCCGCGACGAAATTGCCATACTGGAGGGCCGCCGACCATTACGGGCGCATTTTTCCTGCTTTTTTACACGCCATGAACAAGACTGCCACTCCCCAGCCCGAGTTTACCCTCGAACGCCACCCGCAGCCGACGTCCGCCGACGCCATCACCGCGTTGTTAGCTGACCCCGTATTCGGCAAGGTGTTTACGGACCACATGGTCACGATCCGCTGGAAGGAAGGCCTCGGCTGGCATGACGCGAAAGTCGGTCCCCGCCGTGCTTTCGAAATCGATCCGGCCTGCGCGGTGCTGCATTACGCCCAGGAAATCTTCGAAGGCATGAAGGCTTACCGCCGCGAAAACGGCGAAATTTCGCTGTTCCGCCCGCAGGAAAACGCCAAGCGCTTCCAGGCTTCGGCAAGCCGCATGTCGATGCCGGAACTGCCGGAGGACCTGTTCGTCGGCGCCGTGGAAGCGCTCGTCGACATCGATCGCGCCTGGGTGCCGGGCGGCGAAGGCAGCAGCCTGTATCTGCGTCCGTTCATGTTCGCCATCGAGAACTATCTGGGCGTGCGCGCCGCGTCGGAGTTCCTGTTCTGCGTGATCGCGTGCCCGGTCGGCCCCTATTTCAAGTCGGGCAAGTCGGCCGTCACGGTCTGGGCGTCGGACAACTACACGCGCGCTGCGCCGGGCGGCACGGGCGCGGCCAAGTGCGGCGGCAACTATGCGGCCAGCCTGATCGCGCAGACGGAAGCGTCGTCGCACGGCTGCGACCAGGTGGTCTTCCTGGACGCCGCCTCGCATCGCTGGATCGAGGAACTCGGTGGCATGAACATCTTCTTCGTCATGGACGACAATTCGCTGCGCACGCCGCCGCTGTCGGGCACGATCCTGCCCGGCATCACGCGCGCGTCGATCATCGAACTGGCGCGCGCCGAGGGCTTCACGGTCAATGAAGCGCCGTATGCGTTCGACGAATGGCAGGCCGATGCGGCTTCGGGCCGCGTCAAGGAAACCTTCGCCTGCGGCACCGCGGCGGTCGTTACGGCGATCGGCGCCGTGCGTCACGCGGGCGGCGAGTTCAAGATCGGCGACGGCGGCGAAGGCGCGGTCACGCGCCAGCTGCGCACGCTGCTCACCGATATCCAGCGCGGCAAGGCGCCGGATTCGCGCGGCTGGGTGCGCACGGTCGAAGCACAGCCTGTGACCGCCGCGCAGTAAGACAGCGTTGTCGAGCCGCCCGTTAAGGCGGTCAAGCAAAGCGGCGCTCCAGGAGCGCCGCTTTTGCGTTTACGCGCGGCAAAACCCCGCGTCAGATATGAATCCCGCCCGCGACTTCGATACGCTGGGCGTTCACCCAGCCGAAATCGTTCGACAGCAGCCCGGCGACCACCGGTCCCACGTCCTGTGGCAGTCCGGCGCGGCCGAGCGCCGTGTGATCGGCGACCGCCTTGTTGACTTCCGGATTGTCGCGGACCATGCCGCCGCTGAAATCGGTGGCGATCGCGCCGGGCGCGACCACGTTGACCGCGATGCGGCGCGGCCCCAGTTCGAGCGCCATATAGCGCGTGAGCGCTTCGACGGCGGCCTTCATCGGACCGTAGACGGCGCGATTCGGAAACGCAAAGCGCGCCAGCCCCGACGAGATATTGACGATGCGGCCGCCGTCGTTCATCAGCGGCAGCAGCTTCTGCGTCAGCAGGAACACGCCCTTGAAGTGGACGGCGAACTGCGCGTCGAGTTCGGCTTCCGTCGCGGAGGCAAAGCTCGCGGCGGACGACGTGCCCGCGTTGTTCACCAGATAGTCGAAGCGCTGGGCGCCCATCGCGCCGAGCGTGTCGCGCACCTGCGCGGCGAACGCGTCGAACCCGGCCGCCACGCCGGTGTCGAGCCGAAGCGCCACGCCGGGCGCGCCGGCTTCCTTCGTCAGTGCGACCACGGCCTGCGCTTCCTGCTCGTTCGAGCGGTACGTGAAGATCGAGCGAACGCCGCGCGCCGCGAGGCGCAACACGGTATCGCGGCCGATGCCGCGGCTGCCGCCGGTGACGATCGCAATCGGGCCGGAAAGGGTTTGAGTCGTCTGTGACATGGTTTTCCTCTCACCATCAGTCAATGTGTACCGTGATTTTATGAACGCGAGCGGGGGCGCTTGAATGCCGAAACGCGCCTGATTTCTGCCTGATTGTGCTCGGGCGGAGTATGCTCGGCGCACGCTGCCCGTCCACTTTCTCCGTCATCGCCTCGATCTATGTCCGCTCCGCTCGCCGCGGCGATGCTGCGCTACACGCAGCGTCAGACCGCGCAAAGTCCCTACGCCACGGCCATCGACGGCGTGCTCATTCTTCGCTCCGATCACCCGACGCCGCCGTCCTACCGGCTCGCGAGTCCGGCCATGTGCATCGTCGCGCAGGGCGCGAAATGGGCGACGTTCGGCGGCAGCCAGCTCGAATATCGCGCGGGCCAGGCGCTGGTGGTCGGCGTGGAAGCGCCGTCGCTCGGCCGCGTGTTCGAGGCGCGGCCCGACGAGCCCTGCCTCGTGCTGATCGTCGAACTCGATCTGGGCGAACTGCGCAGCGTGGTCGAGCAGATGCCGCGCCCGCCCGTCGCTGCCTCGCAGACTGCGCGCGGCGTGCTGGTGACCGATTTCGACGGCCCGCTCGCCGACTGCGCGCTGCGCCTCGTGCGCCTGCTCGACACGCCCGAGGCGGTTCCGACCGTCGCGCCGCTGATCCGGCGCGAGATGAGCTACTGGTTGCTGGCCGGGCCGCACGGCGGCGAGGTGGCGCGCTTCGCGCTCGCGGACAGCCCCTCGCAACGCGTGATGAACGCGATCCGCTCGCTGCGCCAGCGCTACGCCGCGCCGATTCACGTCGACGAACTCGCCTCGGTCGCGCAACTGAGCCGCTCGGCGTTTCATCGGCAATTCAAGGCGCTGACCTCGCTGACGCCGGTTCAGTATCAGAAGCAGTTGCGCTTGCTGGAGGCGCGCCGGCTGATGCTGTCGCAGGCGATCGGCGTCGAGGCGGCGGCGTTCGCGGTCGGCTATGAAAGCGCGTCGCAGTTCAGCCGCGAGTACGCGCGCATGTTCGGCGCGCCGCCCAGCCGCGACACGAAGCAGTTGCGGCCCGCACTCGAAGCGGGCTGAGCCAGATATCGCTTGCACGATTTACTGCTCCGTATATATGATTCGTATACGTTTCATATATACGGAGCAGCAAAGTGGGCATTGTCAATATCGACGACGATCTGCACGACCAGATCCGCAAGGCGAGTGGCGTGTCGTGCCGGTCGATCAACGCGCAGGCGGCGTTCTGGATCAAGGTCGGCATGTTGTGCGAAATGAATCCGACGACGCCGTTCAACGAGATCGTCGCGCGCGAACTGCGCGCCGCGGGCGTGGCGGCGGAAGCGCTCAAGGTGGCGTCGGCGTGACGAAGCGGCCCGAGGAAATCGCGCTGATGGCGGAGTCGGGCAAATTGCTCGCGGACGTGTTCGCGCGTTTGGACCGGCTGAGCCTGATCGGCATGCCGACGATGGCGGTGAACGATCTCGTCGACGGTCTCATCGTCAACGAACTCAAGGCGCGGCCGGCCAGCAAGGGGCAGTACGGCTACGCCTACGCGCTCAATGCGTCGCGCAATCATGTGGTGTGCCACGGCGTGCCGTCCGCGAGCGAGATCCTGCAAAGCGGCGACATCGTCAACTTCGACATCACGCTGGAGAAGAACGGCTATATCGCCGATTCCAGCAAGACTTATCTGGTCGGCGAAGTGTCGCCGCTCGCGAAACGCCTCGTGGATGTGACTTACGAGGCGATGTGGAAGGGCATTCGCGCGGTGCGTCCGGGCGCCACGCTCGGCGACGTGGGGCATGCGATCGAGCGGCACGCGCGGCGCAACGGCTATGCGGTCGTGCGGGAGTATTGCGGGCACGGCATTGGCCGCGAAATGCACGAAGATCCGCAGGTGCTGCACTGGGGCCGGCCGCGCACGGGGCTGACGCTGCGCGAAGGCATGGTCTTCACCATCGAGCCGATGCTCAACCAGGGCCGCGCCGCCGTCGAGACCGAGGACGACGGCTGGACGGTCGTGACGCGCGACGGAAAACTGTCCGCGCAGTTCGAGCACACGGTTGCGGTGACGCGCAACGGCGTGCGCGTGCTGACGTTGCGGCCGGGCGAACGCGTGGTCAACTGAGTCGCAACTGCGTGGCGTTTACTCACGCGCCGCGCCATCAAAATCTTTCGTGCTGTTACCTGCTTCATCCGGCCGCGGCGTCTCGCCGCGCGCCGCACGCTCGTCTCCATCCGCCGCAAACGCCGACACCACTGGCCGAAGGCAAGACCGCACTCGTCCTCGAAGACCCATCCCCAGCGTGCTGTCGCTCGCCCATCGCGCCGCGCATTCCCCCCAGCGTCGGGAGGGAGACTTCTAGTAAATGAGAATCATTGCTATTATGGCGGGGATCAAAACGAGCAATTCGGACGCGGATGCCTGCGAGGGTGAATGAACATGACGGCGACTGATCTGAACTGGGTGCGCCTGTGCGACGAGCACGGCAGGGTGGTTCGGGAGTTGGGGCGGGCGCAACGGCGCGCGTCGGCCGTTATCGACGCGCAGGCGCAGAGAATCGCGGCGCTCGAAGCCCAGGCGATGCAATTGCGGGCCGCCGTGGTGATCCGCGAAACTGCGCTAGCCTGGACGCGCGACGAATTGCACGACGTGAAAACGGCGATCGCGGGGTTGCCGAAGCGCCTCGCGCTCGCCCAGCAGGTGCGCGTGCTCGAAGCGAGAGTGCACGCGCTGATGCGCCGTCCGCCCGAAGCGCAACGCGCGCCGGTCGCCGCCTCGAACGCTTCGAACGCCTCAAGCGCTGCGCACGAGCGGACGACGGTCGCGTCGCCGACCGACCGCAGACGCGTCGTCATGTGGATCGCGCAGGACCGCGAAACCGCCCAGCATGCCGATGAAACCGCGCGCACCGAACGGGCGCTCGCGGAGAGCGGCGTGCGTCTCGTGCGCACGAACGCGGCCAGTGCGGAACAGCTCAAAGCGGGCCTCGCCGACGCCGATCTCGTCATCTGTCAGGCCGGCTGCGTGAGTCACGGCGACTGGTGGCGCGTGAAGGATTACTGCGCCCGAACGGGCAAGCAATGCATTCTGGTCGAGCACCCCGACGCGCTCGGACGCGTGACGACATCCAGAAATACGGCATCGGTCGATAACGCCGACTAGCCACTGCCAAAAACTTGATCTCTATCAATACGCCCCTCGGAATACTGATTAAAGGTTCCGGGTGCGCGGCGCGCCGCCCAAATGGGCCGCGCCGCAATCGTATGATTGCCGCCCGCGCGTTCGTAACGCGCCCACGCGACTGGCGTTGGCGGCCTGCTTCTTATTAATAATCGAGGTAATTCGAACTATGACTGCACCTGTCCAGCCTATACCGCCAGGTGATCCGCTGCCGCACCGCAAGATCCTGCGCTCGTGGCTTGTTTCGCTGTCGGGACGCACGACGGTCTATCCCATCGTCCTCCTGCTGATCGACTATGCGATCTTCGCCGCGCTGATCGCGCTCGTGGTGTTCGCGCGCAGTCTCTGGCTCAAGTTCGCCGGCGCGCTGCTTTCGGGCTTCGTGATCGGCCGTCTGTTCATCATCGGACACGACGCGTGCCATCAGAGCCTCACGCCGCGCCGCACGCTCAACAAATGGCTCGGCCGCATCGCGTTCCTGCCGTCGCTCACGCCGTACAGCCTCTGGGAAGTCGGGCATAACGTCGTGCATCACGGCTATACGAACCTCAAGGGTTTCGATTTCATCTGGGCGCCGCTGAGCCTCGCGGAATTCCGCGCGCTGTCGGCACCGCGCCGCATGATGGAGCGCATCTATCGCAGCGGCTGGGGCCCCGGGCTCTACTACATGATCGAGATCTGGTGGCGTCGCATGTTCTTCCCGACCAAGGCCGCCATGCCGACGCGCCGCCCGGTGTTCTTCCGCGATTGCTGCCTCGTCGCCGTGTATGCCGTGTTCTGGCTCGGCGGCCTGATCGCGGCCGCGCTCGCGACGGGGCAATCGGTGTTCGTGCTGCTGGTGTTCGGATTCGCCGTGCCGTTCCTGTTCTGGTGCTCGATGATCGGCTTCGTCGTCTACGTGCATCACACGCATGCGCGCGTGCGCTGGTACGACGACCGCACGGCGTGGGCGAACGCGCAGCCGTTCATCTCGACCACCGTGCATTTGACGTTCAAATGGCGTTTCGGCGCGCTGATGCATCACATCATGGAGCACACCGCGCACCATCTCGACATGAGCATTCCGCTGTACCGGCTGGAAGAGGCGCAATCGACGCTCGAAACGTTGCTGCCCGAGCGCATCGTGATTCAGCCGTTCTCGTGGCGCTGGTATTTTTCGACGGCGCAGCACTGCAAGCTCTACGATTTCAGCACGCAACAGTGGACGGATTACCAGGGCCGCGCGTATTCGTGAGTATTCGTGATGTGAGTTCCAGGTAGCGCCAAACGAAAAAGCGGCGCGCGCCATCGAGGCGCGCGCCGCTTTTTTTGCATCGACGCCAACTGCGTTTATACGCTGCTCAGTCCCGGCAGCGCAATGCCCAGAGTCTGCAGCAGCAACACCGCGTTCAGCACCAGAACGACGCCCGTGGCGGCGATCGCCGCGATATCGGTGAAGCGTCCGTTGGCGAATTCGCCCATGATGTCGCGGCGGCGCGTGAAGCAGACCAGCGCGATCATCGGCACCGGCAGCGCGAACGACAGCACGACCTGGCTGACGATCAGCGCTTGCGTCGCGTTCACGCCGAGCGCGACGACCACGAACGCGGGCAACATCGTCACGAGTCGACGCAGCCAGACCGGAATGCGAAAGCCGACGAAGCCCTGCATGATCATCTGCCCGGCCATCGTGCCGACGACCGAACTGGACACGCCCGAGCACAGCAGCGAGACGAGAAACAGCGACGCGGCGCCCGCGCCGAGCAGGGGCGTGAGCGTGCGATAGGCGGTGCCGATTTCCGCGATGTCGCTGTGGCTGCCGTGAAACGCGGCGCTCGCCATGACCACCATCGCCATGTTGACGAGCCCGGCCACCGACAGCGCGACGATCACTTCCAGATTCGAAAAGCGCACCAGCAAGCGACGCTCGCGCGCATCGCCGCCGACGATGCGGCTCTGCGTCAGCCCCGAGTGCAGATAGATCGCGTGCGGCATCACCGTCGCGCCGACGATACCCGCCGAGAGGATCAGCGCGCCGCCGCCGGGCATCGACGGAATCAGCGCATGACGCGCGACTTCGCTCCACGCAACGGGCGCGATGAACATCTCGACGAGATAGCACAGGCCGATCACGGCAACGAGCGCGCCGATGGCGATTTCCATCGGCCGGAAGCCGTTTTTCTCGAACAGGAGGATGGCGTAGGTGACGACGGCGGTGATCGCCATGCCGGCGATCAGCGGGAGATTGCAGAGCAGGGCGAGCGCGATTGCGCCGCCGAGGAATTCGGCGAGGTCGGTCGCCATGGCGGCCACTTCGCTCACGACCCACATGGCGAAGACGGCCGGACGCGAGAACTGTTCGCGGCACAGTTCCGCGAGATTGCGGCCGGTGACGATGCCGAGTTTCGCGGACAAACCCTGAAACAGCATCGCCACGAGATTGGCCGCGAGCACCACCCAGAGCAGCGAGTAGCCGAAGCCCGCGCCCGCCTGAATGTTCGTCGCGAAGTTGCCCGGGTCCATGTACGCGATCGACGCGATCACGGCCGGGCCTGCGAACAGCAGCATCGAACGCGGTCCGCGTGGGCCGCCCGCGAGCACTTCGCGGATCGCCGTGGTGGCACGCCCGGTGAGCGTGCAGCTGTCTGTCGCCGTGTTCATCGAGCCTCCCGCATGACGCCGGGCGCCATGCGCGTGTTGCGTGTCGTTATGCGCGTGCGGCGGCGTATCGGCGAGCGACTTCCGCCCAGTCGATGACGTTGTAGAAGGCGCCGATATATTCCGGACGCCGGTTCTGGTACTTGAGGTAGTAGGCGTGTTCCCAGACGTCGAGGCCAAGAATCGGCGTGTTGCCCGACATCAGCCCGGCCATCAGCGGACTGTCCTGATTGCCCGTGCTTTCCACCACGAGCTTGCCCTGAGGGTTCACGCTGAGCCACGCCCAGCCGCTGCCGAAGCGCGTGAGCGCGGCCTTCGTGAAGGCGTCCTTGAACGCCGCGAAGCCGCCCAGATCGGCGTCGATCGCGGCGGCCAGCGCGCCATCGGGCTCGCCGCCGCCGCGCGGCGACATCACGGTCCAGAACAGGCTGTGATTGGCGTGGCCGCCGCCGTTGTTGCGCACCGCCGGACGCAGCGCCTCGGGCAGCGACTCGACGCGCGCGACCAGCGCTTCGACCGGCAGATCCTGAAACTCGGTGCCTTCGAGCGCGGCGTTGAGATTGTTGACGTAGGTCTGATGGTGCTTCGAGTGGTGAATCTCCATCGTGCGGGTATCGATGTGCGGTTCGAGCGCGTCGACCGCATACGGCAGATCCGGCAAAACATAGGACATCGAAAGACTCCTTGCGAGGCTGGCCGCGTGGCGCAGCAAAAAGTTCAGTGGAGGGTCAGTGCTGCGTGGGGCCGTCGACGTTCAACGCCAGGCAGGCGCTACGCAGGACGCGCGTCACGAGCGGATGCTCGCCGTGGCTCGCCACGTGGGCGACGAGCGCAAGGTGCGTTTCGCGGCTGTGGCGCAGCGCGGCCTGGCGCAGCGAGGCGGTTCGGGTGTTGTCGAGGATCAGCGCGATGAGCGCTTCGTGCGCGCGGCAGAGATAGCTGGCGGCCGTGTCGCTGTCGCCTTGATCGAGATGCAGATCGGCGAGGTTGTGACACGAGACGACGAAGGCCGCGACGCAATCCTCCGCGCGCGCGGGCGGCGGTGCGGCAAGCAGTTGACGCGCGATCCACAGCGCTTCCTCGTGGCCCGCAAGCGACGAGGCTGCCCCGGTTTCGCGCGCGGCGGCAATCGCCCGGCGCGTGATCGTTTGCCACTGGGTCAGGCTCGAATCGCGTGCGGACGGGTGGCTGGGAGCAGGCATGGCGTGCCGTTGCATGATCGAGGCTCGTGTAGGTGCCCTTTACGCAGACCGGGTGTCTACGTCGTCAGGATTTGTAAATGATAACCATTATCATTTATTGTGGGCGGAATAACCGGAGCGGCAGTTGGGTTATGTCAGTTTTTGCGGGGACGGAAGGCGATGGACGGAGGGAAGCGGCGCGCTTATGTCGCCGATGCGGCCGATGTGGCTGATGCGCGCCGACGCCGTGGTGCGACGCAGCCCACGTCAGAAACGGCGATCAGGCCTCGATGCTGCCGCTTTGACCGGCGGCGGCGCGTGCGCGGAAGGTGCGCGACGCCAGGTTTCTGAGGCGTGCGAGACCTTTGCGCACGGGGCTGTTGGCCGAAAAGAGCGCGGTCGCGAGCATGATGACGCCGATTAAGCCGGTCGCGATCTGGTCGAGACCGCCGAATCCCGCGAGGATGCCGCCCGCGCCGATGGCGGCCGCGCAGGCCGACAAGGCGTCGATGCGCGCGTGCCAGGCGCTCGCGCTCAGGACGCTCGCCGCGTGGGCGTCGGTATCGGAAACCGACTCGGCGGTCGCACCGAGCCGACGCGCCATGTACTCGCGGATCGCGATCACAGGCAACGCCGCAAGTAGCACCCAGCTTTGCGAGCTTCCGCTTGCCGATGCCGCTGCTGCCGCAGCCGGATCGCCGGAAAACGCGCCCAGGCCCTGCGCGAGAAGCGTCGCGCCCGCGAGCGCGGATAGCGCCGTGCACAACGTGGCCGGCGTCCATGACAGGGCGAGTGCGGGAATCCCGCGCCATTGCCGCAGGCGCAGAAAGAGCGAAGCGAACAGCACCGCGTCGACGAGCAGATCGACGAGCGTATGCGTGCCGTCGGCGATGATTGCCCGCGAGTCCGCGCACCAGCCGATCGTGAGCTGCAGCGCCACCAGCGTGGCGCTCGCGAGGACGCTGAAACGGACGGCGCGCACGGATGCCCGATCGCACACTGGAGTGACGGATTGCATGCGAATCGGAGAGGGGAGTTTTTGTGACCCCCGAGCGTACAAGCCGCTTATGGCATGTTGATGACGGTGGGCGCCGTGGGCCTTATTTGATGTGCGCGCAACAATTCACGCCGCCCGGCTATCGCCATCGTCGTCGCCATCGCTTCAGCTCGCGTCCGCGAACGCCGCCTGCAGAAAATCCATCAGCAGCTTGACGCGCATCGGCACGCGCCGGCCGGCGGGATGCACCAGATGCGTGGGCAGCGAGTCGCGCTGAAACTGCGGCAGCAGCACCTGCACGTCGCCCGTGGCGATCTCCGGCGCGACGACCCACGCCGGCACCTGCGCAACGCCGAGTCCGCTGAGAATGGCCGCGCGAATCTGCTCGGCGTCGCCGGTCGTGAACGGGCCGCGCGGCAGGTAGGCCATCGCCTCGTCGCCCGAGCCGAATATCCACGGACGACGCTCCCGGCCATGCGCGAAGACCACGCACGCGTGCGCGTCGAGGTCGTCGGGATGCGCGGGCGCGGCATGCGTCGCAAGATAGGCGCGGCTCGCCACAAGCACGAACGGCGAGTCGCACAGTTTGCGGGCGATCATCGACGAGTCCTGCATGCGGCCGTGGCGCACGGCGAGATCGATGCCGTCGCCGATCAGATCGACCTGGCGCTCCGAGACCGACATCTGGATTTCCACGTCCGGGTAGCGCTGGAAGAACGCGGGCAGCAGCGGCGTGATGCACAGCCGTCCGTGCACGGGCGAGGTGCTGAGCCGGATCAGGCCGCGTGGCGATTGCTGCCGCACGCCGACCGCCGATTCCGCGAGATCGAAATCGTCGAGCAGCGCCTTGGCCGAGGCGTAAAACGTCTGCCCGGCGTCGGTGACGCTCACGCGGCGCGAGGTGCGCGCGAGCAGCGGCGCGCCCAGATAGCGCTCCAGCGCGCCGATCTGCTTGCTGACGGCCGGTTGCCCCATGCCTTCGGCGCGCGCCACGGCCGTGAAGCTGCCGGTTTCGACCAGCCTGACGAAGAGCCGCATCGCATCGAGTCGATCCACGAGTTTCGTTCCTTTGTCATCGATTCCTGAATGGAATGGATGGTATGTCTATTGCGGCCATTTTCGCAATGGATGCGGGCCGCTAAGGTGGGACTTTTCCCTGGAGGAACAGAACCATGAAAGCGATTTGCGTGACCGCGACGCGGGACCTGGAAGTGCGTGACGTGCCGGCTCCGGCGCAGGCGGCGGCCGGACATGTGGTGATCGAGATGACGGCGTCGGCGATCAATCTCGGCGACAAGACCTTTCTCAAGCGGCCCGCGTCGGTGGGCGTCGCGCTGCCCGCGATGCAGCACGATGTCTGGGGCGCGTCGGGCGCGGGCACGGTGATCGCCGCCGGGGAAGGCGTGCCGTCGCGCTACGTCGGCCGTCAGGTGGCGATCTACCGCTCGCTCGGGCGCAGCGCGCAAAGCGTGGGATTGTGGTCGGAGCGCGCGCAGGTGCCGTACACCAGTTGCCTGATCCTGCCCGACCACGTCGCGGCGCGCGATTACAGCGGCTCGCTCGTCAACGTCATGACGGCGTACGCCTTTATCGAGGAGAGCGTCGCGGCCGGACATCGCGGCATCGTGGTGACGGCGGGGCATTCGGCGACCGGCAATGCGCTGGCCGTGCTCGCGCGCCATCGTGGCCTGCCGGCGATTTTCCTCGTTCGTACTGAAGCGGCGCGCGATGCGCTGCGCGCGGCGGGCGTCGAGCACGTGATCGTGACCGGCGAAGGCTTCACGGCCGAACTCGCCGAACGCGCGGCGACACTCGATGCAACGGCCGTGTTCGACGGCGTCGGCGGCAGTTTGCTCAGCGAAGTCGCCACGGCGTTGCCGGTGAATTCGACCATTTGGTGCTACGGCTTTCTGGACGGCGCGTCGCCGGTCTCGTTTCCGACCGCGCTGGTGATGATGAAGAACCTCGTCATCCGCCGCTTCAGCAATTTCGACAGCGCCACCGTCAAGGATCGCGGGCGGCTGGAGGCCGCGCTGCAGGCGCTGGAAACGGTGATCGACGACCCGATGTTTCGCACGCGCATCGGCGACACGTTCAGTTATGCGCAGATCGAAGCGGCGATGGAGTACGAAGGCGCGGGCGGCGCGAAGGCCGTGCTGGTGCCGTGAGGCCGCGCTCGGTGTTCTGGCGTCGACGCCCGCATCGCCTGGTTGACGGTCGCGGCGTGGCGCCGGTGATCGGCATATTGCTGCTGCTGATGGTTTCAAAGTATTTCTACACGGTCGGCATTAGCAATTATTTGAGTTTTTATTTGACCGGGAAGTCTGGAATTGGCGTGCACTCCGCGCAATTGCATCGTTTCGCGTTTCTCGGCGCGGTCGCGTTGGGCACGCTGATGGGCGGTCGAATGGGAAGCGCAGAAAACGCGTCTGCTGCCGATGGCGATCCTGTTCGCGGCGCTGCTTTGCGAGGTGGACCGCGTGTTATATGCCGGCCATTAACCGAGGCGTTGCAGACGCCAGCGAAAAAGCCGTAAAAACGGCGCGTCATGTAAAAAGCCGTCGCGACCGGGGTGGACGCGACGGAAAGACCTTTTCCGGAGCGGAATCGATCTGGAGGTATCCGCGGCAACCACGCCACGGACACGAAAACGGTAACAGGGCGACGGATGCACGTCCATTTACGTAAATTACGACCGCTTACGTAGCGGATAGGCGCGCGGGTGTCCAGCGATTCATCGCTCTCGTCACCTTATTTGGAGTATTTGGAAATGAAGTGTTGGCTGTAGCGATTTAGCGCAGTTGATGCGGATCTTACCGTCGATTACCGTCTTGGCACGCCGTCATTCATGAACGGCGATACGCTGGAATCTGAGAGACCCACACTGACCGACGAGTTCGCATGCCGCGCTGGCGGCGGGCGGACTCGTTTGTCGCGTTCCTGAAACCGCGTTTCAAAAGCAATCGCCGCGTTAAAGCACGACGCAATCACGCTCGCACGTAATGTTTATGCAAGCCTGTTTCGCCAGTCGGCGTGATTGCGCAAAAATAGTCGCTGCCTTAACATACGCCGGTCGCCGCAATGGTGATCGTAAGCGTTTACGTCAATCAACGCGTAACTGATCGTCAGCCCGTGGCATGGGGCGATGATCCACTACGCCCGATTGCCGCCATGAAACTGCTTTTCGACTTTCTCGTTGTCATATCCGCCTGTGTCCTTTCGTTCGCTATCGATTCCGGTAATTCCGGTCGGTGGGCGAAATCGCGTTCGTTTTCAGCTATTGACGCCGCGTCTTTTCGTCCCAGCGTATCGAGTCGACGTATTTATTCGTCATCCGGATTAACTATTCGAAAGGGATGGGGCATGACTTTTACTCGCATCGATAGCATCGATATTCGCGCCGCGTTGGCCGGAATCGCGTTCGAATCGTTTTATCCGCGTCAGTCGAAACGACGCACCGCTGGAGTCTGAGATTGCAATCGCACATTGAACAAGCGCAGCGCCCGGCAGAGGGGCAAGGATTGCCGGAGCGCCAACGCTGGCTCGTCATGAGCTGCATCCTGCTCGGCATTCTGCTGAGCAACCTCGACAGCGCCATCGCCAATATCGCGCTGCCCACGCTCGTCCGCGAACTCGGGACCAGCGACGCGGCGGTCGTGTGGGTCGTGAACGGTTATCAGCTTGCCGTTGCCGTGTGTCTGCTGCCTGCGGCGGCGCTCGGCGAAATCGTCGGGCACAAGCGCATTTATGCCATCGGGCTGGTGCTGTTTCTGATCGGCTCGGTGTGCTGCGCGAGCGCGCCGTCGCTGTCGTTTCTCGTCGCCGCGCGCGTGCTGCAGGGCGTGGGCGGCGCGTGTCTCGCGGCGCTGGGTCCGGCGCTCGTCAGGTCGATTTATCCGCGTAGTCTGATCGCGCGTGGCTTTGCGTCGATTGCGCTGGTGGTGGCGATGTCGGGCGCGTTGGGCCCGACGGTGGCGGCGCTCATTCTCTCGGTTGCCGCGTGGCCGTGGCTCTTTCTCGTCAACGTGCCGGCCTGCGTCGTGGCGATTCCGCTGTTTCTCGCCGTCGCGCCGCGCGGTCAGGGCGTGGCGCGTCCATTCGATCTGGCGGGCGCGTTGCTCAACGCGATTGCCCTGGGCCTGCTCGTGCTGGGCGTCGATATTCTCGGCCACGATACGGGCCGGGCAATCGCCATGCTGGCGGTGGGCGCGGTGTTCCTGATGGGACTCGTCTGGCATCAAAGCCGGCGTGCGGCGCCGCTGCTGCCGCTGGATCTGCTGCGCATTCCGGTGATTGCGCTCTCGGGCGCGACGTCGGTCTGCTCGTACGCGGCGCAGATCATCGCGTACATCTCGGTTCCGTTTCTGTTGCAGACCTTGCTGCATCGCTCGGCGGTCGAAACGGGCTTGCTGGTGACGCCCTGGCCGCTGCTCGTTGCCGTGGCGGCGCCGATCGCCGGCCGCCTTTCGGCGCGCTATCCGGCGGCGGTGCTCGGCAGCATCGGGCTGGCGGTGCTGGCCTGCGGTCTCGTGTCGCTGGCGATGCTGCCGGCCGCGCCCGGCAACCTCGATATCGCGATCCGCATGGCGATCTGCGGCGCGGGATTCGGCTTCTTCCAGACGCCGAACAACACCACCATGATGACGTCCGGACCGGTCGCGCGCAGCGGCGCGGCGGGCGGACTCGTGGCGGTGGCGCGGACGGTGGGCTGGTGCCTGGGTTCGTCGCTGGTGACGATGCTGTTCCAGCTGAACGTCGCCGACCGGACGACCAAATGCCTCGCCGTGGCGGCGGCCTTCGCGGCGGTGGGCGCGGTCGTCAGCCTCACGCGCGGCTTGACGACGACGGGCGCCCGCGTCCCGACGCGCAGCTAGGCGAATCGCAGCCGGTGTTCAGGCGCGCGCGCGGCCTGGGCACCGATCGCTTCAGTCCGTGATGGCGATGTGCGTGTTGTCGTTGGCGTCGAGCCGGATCTCGTTGACGCGGCCGGCGCGCACGTCGAGCAGCAGTCGGTCGAGCGCCTCGACCTTGGCGGGATCGCGTCCGACCGGCTTGATCAGCGTCGGCGCGCTGCCGCCGCGGGCCGTAGCGTGGGCCTCCAGCAGCAGGTGGATGACTTCCTCGCGGGTCATGAAGATGCGGTTCATGTGATTTCCCCTGTGTGACGACGACGATGGCCGGTTCGCCGGGCGGGCTGCCGCGTCGTGATCCGGTCCGATATCGGGTCTGGTCTTCGTATTTTGTCTGAGGGAATTGTACTCGCGCCCGATGCGATCGGCTGCGGAACTCGACGACGTCGGACGCGGCGTCAACCAGCAAATGTGCGAGTAGCCGCGCGCTCAATGCCCGCTTCGGCATGCCGATGCGCCACCGAGCGGCGAATCGCGGCGACTGAAGCTTTGTGACGGCAGGATTTCGGAAACGCGCATCCACCGACTGCGGCGCGTACCGGCGAGCCGCGCGAGCAACGGCGCCTCGGACACCACGCATTCGACGGGAAAACACGGCGTGCCGCGCGATGCGAGCCACAGCGCGCGCGCCACGCCGTCGATCACCGAAATGTAGGGGCGTGCCGTGGCATGCGCAGCGACGAGGCGAGGCCGCACGCCGCAGCGCACTTCCATGAGCGGCACGGGATCGCTGATGCCGAGCCGGAAACCTTCCTCGGCGAGTTCGATCTTTTCGTTGAACATTGCGTCGTCGCGGCCGCGAGCTGGAAATGCGCGCATTGCGTCGGGCAGGTCGTTGCGCCACAAACCGAATAGCGCATCGCGCCGAACCTCGACGACCGCGCGTTCGTCGTTGCCGAACTCGGTGCGGCTGATGCTCATAAAGACCTCGCCCTGACCGGTCGGGACCTTGAACAGGGCGAGTGTCTGGCCGTTGGCCGCGCGATGCGGACCGAGATAGGTTTGCACGACGATGTCCTGATGAGCGAGGCGGCGACGCGTGCGCGACTCAGCTATACACGGGGAAGCGCGTCGTCAGTTCGGCGACTTGCGCCTTGACGCGCTCGATCGTGGCGGCGTCGTTCGGGGCTTCGAGTACGTCGGCGATCAAGTTGCCTACGCGCTCCGCTTCCTTCACGCCAAAGCCGCGCGTGGTCATCGCCGGCGAGCCCAGACGGATACCGCTCGTGACGAACGGCTTTTCCGGATCGTTCGGGATCGCGTTCTTGTTCACGGTGATATGCGCCGCGCCCAGCACCGCTTCCGCAGCCTTGCCGGTGATGTTCTTCGCGCGCAGATCGACCAGCATCACGTGGCTTTCCGTGCGGCCCGAAACGATACGCAGACCGCGCTTGACCAGCGTTTCAG